>JAFVXM010000122.1 GCA_017501205.1 Clostridia bacterium | reverse complement strand
TTAAAAACAGTATGTTGGAAAATTCTTCGCGATGGTTGGAATTTGACGTACTGGGGGATGCGTTTTTTTTCTTCAAAAACGTCGTCAGAGGGATATAGGGTGGAAGCTGGCGTCTATACAATAGAAGCTGGCGACTATGCTATAGAAGCCGGGAGCGTGGCATGGGAAATTATTTCTAATGCAGGTGAAAATATTTCCACACCGTAGCCGTCAGATTCTATATAAAGGAAGCCGTTTTTAGCTGTTTTGCCATTTGGGGCTGCCCTCTCCCTAAGCCAAAAGGCTGGCGGATTTTTTAATATCGGGTTGTGTTTTAAACGTCTTTGGTTGATTATATTATAACACGCGCGCGAGGAAAAATGAGCGTTTAGTGCCAACTTTTTTTAGGTGTTTTGCCTGTGCGGTATCTTGCGAATATGCCGTTTGATGAGGGAAACTGTGTGCCCGTATATGCGCGCGGTAGAGTTTAATATAAATGAAAACCCCGTAAAACATGCGTTTTACGGGGTTTCCAGGTTTTTTTTGAGTTTTACTTGTTAAATTTTATTAACAACCGAAAAGCCTACAACCTTAACGGTTACCTTGGGGAGCGTGTAGAAATACTCTGCAACGTTTCCGCCAACGTAGGAAAGAAGCTTCGTGGCAAGCGTCTTGAATTCGGTGTACTCATCAATATCAGTGCTGTTGTTTGCAGCCTCAAGCTTAAGCGTGGTAGCCTTTGCAAACTTCTGCTCAAACTCCTTGATGTCAGCAATTTCTTCGCTTTCAAAATCAGCGTCCTTAAGGTTCTGATCATTCTCGCCGAACATCTCTGCAAGACCGCCGGCGTAGTAGTAATTGAGAATGGTTTCGTCCTCATCGTCACTGCTGTTGCGAAGCTCTGCAATCTCTTCAAGAGTTTCAAGATCCTCGCTTATAACGTTTCCAAGCACGCAGTAATCGTTAGAGGAGAAGGGGGAAGCCGCAGACGTGCAGATAACGAGGGTTCCGTCAGCCGTGTCGTAAGCGGTATCGTTATTGAACTTGTTGTTAAAATCTCTGTATAAAAGAAGGGATCCGGTGGTTACCGAGCGGGTGTTGCCGGAGTAACCGTTAGCGTAGAACTGACCGGTTATTGATGCAGCCTTGTTGGCAACGAACTCTTCACCGTTGAGCTTAAATCCGCCGAACGTGAGCCAAGAGGATTCAATGGTGTTTACAACGGAGCCGTTATAGTGTGCCTCGCCGAGAGCTTCAACCGCTTCAACCGAGCTGAGGTCACCGTGAACGTAGTTGTAAAGCTTAAAGGTAAGCTGTTTGGTGTTGGATTCGTCTTCACCTATCTGGAAGGTGATTTTTGCATATTTGATTTCAACGCCGTTTTCAATCTCCTTACAAGCGGTGAAGGAAAACAGGAGGGTTAAAGCCAAAAGAATGCAAACTGCTAAGCTGAGTTTTTTCATTCTATCCTCCAAAAAAATATAAAAAATATTTTATCCATACTATTTTACATTTTTTTTTCGTTCTTGTCAATATAAATAACCAAGATTTTCATAAATTTAACGGATAGATAAAAATATTTGCTAAAAACATAATTATAAATAAAAAAAAGGCTGTAATCACTTGCAAAAAGCTTTGGTGTGTGGTAAAATATATAGGCTATAAAATCCACACTTACGGCTTGGCGGTCTCCGCTCCCCGAAAATCCACTTTCAATCGGGGTCAAGTGCATGCCATACAAGGGCCGTGGGGAGGTTGAAACGGAGGTTTAATTATGGCAGTAACTTCTATGAAACAGTTGCTCGAGGCAGGCGTTCACTTCGGCCATCAGACCAGAAGATGGAACCCCAAAATGAAGAAGTACATCTTCGGCGAAAGAAACGGTATTCACATCATCGATCTTCAGGTTACCGTTGGTCTTATCGAAGAAGCTTACAAGTTCGTTTGCGAGCAGGTAAAGGCAGGCAAGTCCGTACTTTTCGTTGGTACCAAGAAGCAGGCACAGGAGGCTATCCAGCAGGAAGCTGAAAGATGCGGCCAGTACTATGTAAATTACAGATGGCTCGGCGGCACGCTCACTAACTACAAGACCATCAGATCGAGAATTGACAGGCTCAATAAGCTCGACCTTATGGAGAAGATGGGCGATTTCGACCTTCTTCCCAAAAAGGAAGTAATCTCGCTTAAGACCGAGAGGGATAAGCTTCAGGCTAACCTCGGCGGTATCAGAGATATGAGGGGCGTTCCCGGCGTTATGTTCGTCGTAGACCCCAACAATGAGGACATTGCTGTTCGCGAAGCAAAGAAGCTCGGTATCCCCGTAGTTGCTATCACCGATACTAACTGCGATCCCGACCTTATCGATTACGTTATCCCCGGTAACGACGATGCAATCAGGGCAGTTAAGCTCATCTCTTCTATCATTGCAGATGCAGTTATCGAAGCTAACCAGGGTGAGGACGCTGTTCGCCGTAACGTAGAGGAAGTAACCTCTATGGCACAGGTTGAGGTAACCGAGGAGCAGACCGCTGCTGCAGACGCTGAGGGCGAAGCAGCTGCTGTTGAAACTGAAGCAAAGGCTCAGAACTAATTATTTGAATATTTAAGGAGATATATATTATGAATTTCACGGCTAAAGACGTAGCGGCGCTCAGAGAAAGAACCGGCGCCGGCATGATGGATTGCAAAAAGGCTCTTACCGAATGTGACGGCAACGCAGAAAAGGCTGTTGAATATTTGAGAGAGCACGGTATCGCAAAGGCTGCCAAGAAGGCAGGCCGTATCGCTGCTGAGGGTGTTGTTGATAGCTACATCCACATGGGCGGTAAGGTTGGCGTACTCGTAGAAGTAAACTGCGAGTCTGACTTTGTTGCACGCGGCGAGCAGTTCAAAAACCTCGTTCACGATATCGCACTCCACATCGCAGCATCCAAGCCCGAGTATCTCTGCAAGGAAGAGGTTCCCGCTGAGATCATCGAAAGCGAAAGAAAGATTCTTCTCGCACAGGCTCTTGAGGAAGGCAAGCCCCAGCACATCGCTGAAAAGATGGTAGAGGGCAGAATTAAGAGCTATTACGAGGATAACTGCCTCCTTAACCAGAAATTCGTTAAGGATCCTTCCAAGACCATCGAGCAGCTCGTTGTTGAAGCAACCGCTACCATCGGCGAGAAGATTGCCGTAAGAAGGTTCGTTCGTTTTGAAATGGGCGAAGGCTTGCAGAAAAAGAGCGAAAACCTTGCTGACGAGGTTGCAGCACAGGTTAACGCAATGAAGGGTTAATAAAGCAAGTTTTTACGGGAACACGAATACTTTTGTGGTCCCTTTTTTTAAAGAGGTTGGTATGTTAAAAACGGCGTTGGCGTTGATAATTGCATCTGCAGTGGTTGCGCTGATAGCGCTCGTGCCCGCTCTCGGCTTTGGCGGAAGGCTGGTGCCCGGCTACGCGTTTAAAGCAAAGGGCAAAAAGGCAAGGGAGCAGGAGCTGTTTTTACTAAGGCGTATCGCAATGATGATCTACTCGTTGGCGGTGCTTCTTTCGGGCGCAGGTGTAACTGTTTATTTTGGTAAGGACTCGCGCGAATTAGTGATAATATATTGCTGCTTAGCGGCTGCAATAATTGCGTTTTGGGCGGTTTATATCCTTATCGGAAAACTAAAGAAGGCTGCAGTTGCGGCAAAAGAATTATCAGAGGAAGAATAGTATTATGGCAAAATATAAAAGGATTGTTTTGAAGATAAGCGGTGAGGCTCTTGCTGGCGAAAACGGCACAGGCCTTAACGAGGCGTTTATTGATCAGGTTGTTTCCCAGCTCGTTCGCGTTCACGATATGGGCGTTCAAATCGGCATAATCGTAGGTGGTGGAAACTTCTGGCGTGGCCGTCAGGGAACTAAAATGGATAGAACCACCGCAGACCATATGGGTATGCTCGCAACCGTGATCAACGCACTCGCCCTGCAGGATGCCATTGAGCAAAAGGGTGTTCAAACCAGAGTTCAAACGGCGCTCACCATCACCCGCGTTGCAGAGCCTTATATTCTCAGAAAGGCACTCGATCACCTCGATAAGGGCAGAATCGTTATCTTCGCGTGCGGCACGGGCAACCCGTATTTCTCCACCGATACCGCTGCGGCACTCCGCGCTGCCGAGATCAATGCAGACGTGCTGTTGCTTGCAAAGAACGTAGACGGTATTTACGATAGCGATCCCAAAACCAACGCAAACGCAAAGAAGTACTCTGAGATCACCTGCATCGATTTTATCAATCAGGGGCTCAAGGCAATGGATACCACTGCGGTTACCATTTGCTGTGAAAATAAAACGCCTATTCTCGCCTTCGGCCTTAACGAAAAGGATGCGATCGTTCGCGTGTGCGAGGGTGAGGAGCTGGGTACCTGGATACGCGGCTAAGCCCGTTTTCTCGGTAAAAACCCCCTAAATCTAACATTATCAATAAAAGAGGAGGATATTTCCATGGCAGCAGATATGGAAGTTGTAACTTTAATTCTCGAAGAAAATAAGGAAAGGCTTGAAAAAACCGTTACCGTTTTGAAAAACGAATATACCTTGATCCGCGTAGGCAGGGCTAACCCCCACGTGCTCGATAGAGTTCAGGTTGATTACTACGGCCAGATGACTCCTATCAACCAGGTTGGCAATATGTCCGTTCAGGACGGCCGTTGCCTCGTGATCACCCCTTGGGATAAGAGCATGCTCAAGGGCATCGAAAAGGCCATTCTCGCTTCAAACGTGGGCATCACCCCCACTAACGACGGCTCCGTTATAAGGCTTGTTTTCCCCGAACTTACCGAGGAGAGAAGAAAAGAGCTTTGCAAGCAGATCAGAAAGATGGGCGAGGAGTCCAAGGTTGCAGTTCGTAACATCCGCAGGGATACGCTCGATACCCTCAAAAAGATGAACAAGAACAAGGAAGTAACCGACGACGAATATGCAGGCTTTGAGAAGGACGTTGACAAAGAGGTTGCCAAGTCAATCGAGATGGTTGATAAGCTCACCGCAGAAAAAGAAAAGGACGTAATGACCGTTTAATGGTTGAAGCAAAGTTGCCCACGCACGTTGCCGTCATTATGGATGGAAACGGCCGTTGGGCGCAAAAGTGCGGTAAAACGCGCAATATCGGGCATATCGAGGGTGCAAAAAGAGTTCCCCTCGTAGTAAAGCATCTCTTCTCAAGAGGGGTTAGGGTGGTAACCCTTTACGCCTTTTCAGAGGAGAATTTTGCCCGCCCAAATGAAGAAGTACAGGGGATTTTTGACCGTGTGGCAGAGTTCGTTGAAGGCTTTTCGGAAACGTTTGGCGACGTTCGCCTGGTTTTCTCCGGCGAGCTCGAAGCCGTTAGCGGTAGGCTTTGCGCTGCTTGCAGGCAGGCAGAGCTCACCACGCGAAGCAACGCCCCGTTTACGCTTAACATTTTGTTGAACTACGGCGGCAGATCGGAGATTATCCGTGCCGCCCGTTTGTTTTCTTGCGATAGCTCTTCGGATGCGGACTTTCGGTCCGGGCTTTACCATCCGGAGCTTCCCGATCCCGATCTGATCATACGAACGGGTGGGGAGAAGCGCCTGTCCGGCTTTATGCCGTATCAGTCGGCGTATTCCGAGCTATACTTTTCCGACGTGCTTTTTCCCGATATAACCACCGCGGATCTTGACGCGGCACTTGAGGATTATCTCGGCAGGAGCCGCCGCTTTGGTGGAATAAAAACCCCCTAAATCTCAGCTTATTTAAATAAAACTATGCTTAAAAGAATTGTTTCCGGTGCGGTTTTCGTGTTGCTTATCGTAGGATTTTTCTTCCTTCGCGCAATCGATCCCGCTTTCTTTGAAATCTTAATACTTGCCTTTGCCGCCATCGGAACCTACGAGATGCTCCGCGCGTTCGGCAACAAAATAACCACCCTGCAAAAGGTGGTGGCAATGGTCTATGCGTGCGCGTCCGTGCCTGTGTGCTGGTTTTTCGGCTTTGGCGTTTCGGCATTTTTGTTTATTGCGCTTGCAATGGTTCAGCTTTCGCTCGCGGTGATCTTCCACGAAAAGGTCACGCTTGAGGGCGTGGGGCTGGCGTTGCTGTCATCGGCTTATCCGTCGTTTATATTGATAACGATGACGGGTGTAAACGCACTCAGCGAGTATTCATTTGCAGCGCTGCTTCTCGTATTCGTGATATCGCCGTTTGCCGATACGTTTGCGTATTTCATCGGCAGCGCACTCAAGGGCCCCAAGCTTTGCCCAAAAATCAGCCCCAACAAAACGGTTTCGGGCGCGATAGGCGGAGTTGTCGGCGGTGTGATAGGTGCTGTAGCGGTGTATCTCATCCTCGGCGTCGCGCTGTCAAGGCCCGTTCCGCCGTGGTGGTTTTTCGTTGTGATAGGAGCGGTAGGCTCTGTTGTAACGGAGTTTGGCGATCTTGTTGAAAGCATTATCAAGCGCAAGATCGGCATAAAGGATATGGGCAACATCATGCCCGGTCACGGTGGCGTGATGGATAGAATCGACGGCATGATTTTCATCAGCCCCGTCGTTTTTGTGTGTTTTAGGCTGCTTTTGCTTTTTTAACCGCATGGTGGAATATCGCATAAGAGGAATAAATATAATATATAATGACTAAAAAAATCGCGCTCATCGGCAGTACCGGCTCGATAGGCAGGCAGGTGCTCAGTATAGTTAAGGAAAACCCTTGGCTGTCCGTGGTATCGCTCACCGCCCACACCAACCGCGAGCTGCTTGAGGAGCAAATAATTGAATACAATCCACGCGTCGCGTGTCTTACGGGCTGTGATCAGCCGCCCGCTGCGCCGAAGGTCGTTGAGGTCTACTCGGGTGCAGATAGCATCGAGAGGGCGATTACGGCGGATGCGGATATCGTTTTCGTTGCGGTAACCGGTTTTTGCGGACTTCGCGCCGTGCTTGCGGCGATAGAGGCGGGCAAAACGGTTGCGCTTGCAAACAAGGAAGCCCTCGTTTGCGGCGGCGAGATAGTTATGGCTAAAGCCAAGGCAAAGGGCGTTGAGATCATCCCCGTAGATAGCGAGCATTCGGCTGTATGGCAGGCACTCGGCTTTAAGCGTCAGGGCTTTAAAAGGCTCATCCTCACCGCGAGCGGTGGCCCGTTCAGGCAGGCGAAAACCTGCGAAATGCGGCACTTTACGGCAAAAGACGCCCTCGCTCATCCCAACTGGAGCATGGGCGAAAAGATAACCGTGGACTGTGCCACCATGCTAAACAAGGGCTTTGAGGTCATCGAGGCGCACCATCTTTTTTCGGCACCTGCAAGCAGTATAGAGGTGGTCGTTCACCCGCAATCCATAATCCACAGCATGGTTGAATTTGACGATAATTCGGTTATGGCAGAGATGTCCGTGCCCGATATGCGCCAGCCCATCCAGCTCGCGCTCACTTACCCCGAAAGATTGCCCCTCAATATACCCACGCTCGATCTCGTTAAGCTCTCAAGGCTTGAGTTTTTCCCTCTCGATAGGGAAAAATTCCCTTGCTTTGATCTTGCACTCAGCGCGCTTTCAACGGGCGCAAACGCACCCACCGCGCTAAACGCAGCCAGCGAGGTTGCCGTAAACGCCTTTTTGAAGGACAGGCTCGGTTTTACCGATATCGCGCGCGTTATTGAAGAGGTTTTGAATAAAACGGAGAGGACTGAAATGACCTACGCCGCGCTTGAGTATACCGATGCCGTTTCAAGGCGCCTTGCAATGCAGGCGGCAGATAGGCTTGGCAAATAAAAGGGCGGTGCAGCAGCCGTCCAAAACAAAACGGAGAAAACATGAACGAAGAAAATAAGGATTTTATAAACGAAAAAACGGAGCGTGGCGACGCTCCTTCTCCAAAAAAAGGCAAGAACAAAAATCTTACTTTTATATTGACAATGTGCGTTTTAGGGGTTATTTTGATCGGCTGTGCCATTTACGGCGCGGTGAGCGATAACCTTGGCGGAGTGATGAAAACGGTTGGCTCGGTGGCGCTTGCGATACTCGTGCTGCTCGTTATGATAACCGTTCACGAGCTCGGCCACTACGTTGCAGGCAAGATCTTTGGCTTTGGCATAACCGAGTTTGCGCTCGGCTTCGGCCCTGCAATATATAAAAGAAAGCGCAAAAACGGCGAGTACTTCTCCATCCGCGCCCTTCCCATCGGTGGCTTCTGTGCCTTTGAGGGTGAGGATGAGGACAGCGCGTCGCCCACGGCGTTCAATAACCGCAAGCCGTGGCAGAGGATAATCGTGCTCGTTGCGGGCGCAACCATGAATTTCCTTCTCGCGCTCGTCATTATAGCAATGCTGTTTGGCATTTACGGGCAAAGCCTGCTCACCACGTTCGAGGTGGTGCCCACAACCAAGTATTCCCAGTCGCTCGAGGATAGCGATGCTATCGTTAAGCTCAACGGCAAGAGCGTTTATCTTCAAACGGATATAATATCCGCGATCGAGGGGCTTAAGGAAGGCGACGAGGTAACCGCCACCGTCTACAGGAACGGAGAGTTCAAGGATATAACCGTCACCCTTCGTGCAGACGCCGTTTCCGAAAACTCCACCGATATGTCCGGCATATCGAGGGCGCTCGGCATCGCGCAGCTCATGTATATCAACGAGGTCAGCGAGGGCTCGCCCTTCGTTGCGGGTGAGGCGATCTTCCGCGAGCGCACGTCTGAATACGATAACGACGTAGACGATGAAAACGGCAAATATTTAAATGAAAACAGAATCTTTAATTCGACAGAGCTTTTCGCCTACCTATCCACCTTCAGCGAGGGCGAAACGGCAATGCTGTGGACCTATCGCAACAACGATTACCACAAGTTTGAGATCGTTATTCCCCAGGGCTTTAGCGGAGCAACGGAGGAAAGCTACCTTTCCCTTCTCGGCGTAAAGAGCGTAGCGTATCAGGATAGATGGACAACGTCCACCGTCCGCCTCGGCTTCCTGCAAACGATAGCAGGCACCTTTGCTTACGCGTTCAAGATCTCAGGCACGATATTCACCGTGCTGGGCGAGCTGCTCTCCTGCGAGCTTGGGCTCAATGCAATGGGCGGAACGGTCACCACCGTGGTCATGACGTCGCAGGCGATACAGGTTGGCGGGCTCAGCTTCCTTTTAGAGATCGCGGCGTATATCGGCGTAAACCTCGCCGTGTTCAACCTGTTGCCCATCCCCGCGCTTGACGGATCCCGCGTGGTGTTCACGTTTATAGAGTGGATAATCCGCCGTCCGGTAAACAAAAAGGTAGAGGGCATCATTCACACCGTAGGGCTCGTGCTGCTGTTCGGCTTTGCCTTCCTGGTGGATTTCCTGCATCTGTTCGGATAAAAAAAGAAGCGCGTCAGCGAGGCATCGCTAACGCGCTTATATATTGTTTTTGTTTGTTTTAGGCGGTTTTTTGGGTTAAAAGCAAAACGAGCTTAACCGCTTGCGATAAAAAGCCTATAGCGGTTATGATAAAAATAACAGCCATTTCAATCGGGAGAGAAACGGAAAATGCTATGGTGTAAAGCGGCTTTCCTATCTGAACGATGAAGCTTGGATAAGCAAGCTCAAAAATCAAAAACAGTCCGCTGAACAAAATATTTACCCCTAAAGCCACAATAAGCGTGGCTATTTTTTTGCTCCTTTCAAGGCTTGAGCTTTCGGGCTTTAACGCGAGCACTAAAAGGTTCATCATGGGCACGAGCATAGTCCACAAAACGAGAAAGATGAACTTAAAATCGTAAGCCGCGTTTGAAAGAGAGGTGAATATCGCCGTTATGCCCGCGCCCGTAAAAACGAACACGGTTATTGCAAGCACGCAAAGCAGCACGTATTCCCACGTTGCAAGGCGAAGCATGCCGTTTTGCTTAAAGCTATCGACAAAAGCACAGGGCTTTATGCTCGGCTTAAGCGCGCATATAACGTTGAACGCGCAGAGCGCAACCACCAAAATATGTACGGCGATCATATCGTACGGAAAGTGAATAATAATGCTTGGCAGGGCGTCGTAAACACCGTGCCTCGCGTTGCTTGCGTAGAGGGAGATGTTTGAAAAAATGAACGCAATATTTGCCACCGCGTATACCGCCCCAAGCACGGAAACGGTTATTTTTGCGTCACGGCTTAAGCCCTTTGCGTAGAAATCGTATATAAAGATAAAGAAGCTGATAACGGGCAAAAGGAAGGAAAGTATCATGGGAAGCATTTTGTCGGCCTCTCTGAATGCGCTTGCGATAAAGCCCGAAAGGCTCTTGTAAAAATCAAGCGCATAAAAGCAGGCGAATAGCAGAAAAACGCAGGTTAACGCGCGAAAAAGGGCACTTTTTAAATTAGCTGTTCTCATAATTTCCGTATTCCCCCGTCACGTTTTTAAAGTTTTGTTTAATATTTTGCACGGTCAGGAATTGCTCCCTCGTAAGCCCGTCTTTTAAGGTTATCTCTTTGTAGCCGATCATATCCTTTTTATGGTAGATCTGGTTTGTGGATTTAACGCCGTATGAGAAGATGGCGTTATCGCCGCTTTTGTCGGTGTAAAGAAAATCGCCGTAGTTAATGTGATCGTGCCCGCAAAAATAAGCAACTACGTTCGCTGCCTTCAGCTTATCGTATGCTCCGTTATTTGTGTAGCCGTAAAGCACGCCCTCGCGGAATTCGCCTTGCCCCCTTGTTTCGGGCGAGAGCAGGTACTGATCGTACGCGTCCTTGTACTCGTGCAGGGGGATGTGGAAAAACGCCATGCCGATATAGTCCTTATCCGCGGTGGCAGCGGCGTATACGCTCTGCGCGTGGGTGAGCTGCTCGGGGTGAATAACGTCGTAATCGTAATCGGTGCCGTTAAAGTAATAGGAGTTGGAGTCGATAACGTGCAGCCTGTATTTAACGTCCGCATCGCCCGTCGTCTTCGCCCTGTCGTCAACAAGGTCGATAAAGAAGTTCGTCAGTCCGAAAAGATGGTCGTTTTCAAAGTCGATAAACGCGGCGTACTTGTTATCCTTAATCTCGTCGCCGTCGTTGGTCGCAAAGGATAGGGCGGTTTCGTTAATAAAATATCTCGGATAGTCCCCTTGATTATCGTGGTTGCCAAAGGTGAAGGAGAATTTGGTCAGCCGTCCTCTCTCGGCTGTCAGTTTTGCGCACTCCTCGTTAAGCGCGGAAAAAAGCGATCTCACCATGCCCTTGGTCGCGTACATAAAGCTATCGCCCGTAAGAATAATAAGGTCAGGCTTGGATTTTTGCGCGTAGCCTCTTATAACGTCAAGCTGCTGTGCAACGTCCGTTTCAATTCCAAAGTGCAGGTCGGTGAGCTGCATAATCTTAAACCCATCGTAAAACTGCATGGTGGTGCGGTACTTTACAGGCTCAACGCTTTTGCTCTTATCAGCGCACGCGCCAAAGCAAATGCAGCCAAGTGATATCGCCGCCGTCAAAAAAAATGCCGTCAGTCGTTTCTTCATGTATTCCTCCTTTGTGTGCTATTTATTTATACCACAAACTCCAAAAAATATCAAGCGTAAGGGGTAGTTTTTTATCACTTGACATATCCGCTATTAAAGTTTATAATAATAAAAAAGGTAAAAGTATGAGTAAAAAGATTTTCGTCGGCGGCCTTGCAATGGGCGGAGGAAGCAGAGTTTCCGTTCAAACGATGACCACCGTAAAAACCGAATACGTCAGCGCTGTGATGGCAGAAATCAACTCTGCTGTTTCTCTCGGTGCGGATATCGTCCGCCTTGCAGTGAGGGATGAGCGCGACGCGGCAGCCCTTCGTGAGCTCGTTGCTCTCTCGCCCTGCCCGCTTGTTGCGGACATACATTTTGACTATCACCTCGCTATAAAAAGCGTGGAGAGCGGAGTGCATAAGGTTCGTCTAAATCCCGGCAACATAGGCGGAGAACGTGCGATAAAGGCGGTTTCTGACTGTTTGAAGGCTAACGGAACGCCGGTCAGGGTTGGCTCAAACTCCGGCAGCATCGAAAAGGAGTTTCTTGAAAAATACGGCAGGAGTGCAGAGGCTCTCGCCGAGAGTGCGCTCTATTCCGCCTCGCTTTTGGAGCGGTTTGGCGTGCAGAATATAGTGCTTTCCGCAAAGGCGAGCGACGTTGCCACCACTGTCAGGGCTTACGAGCTTTTGTCCGAGCGCTGTGATTATCCCCTTCACGTCGGGGTGACCGAGGCAGGCGGGGGCAAAATGGGGCTTCTCAAGGGCGCTATCGGTATCGGAAGCCTTCTTTTGAAGGGCATCGGCGATACGGTCAGGGTGTCGCTCACGGGCGGAGTCGAGCAGGAGGTTATTGCCGCAAGGGATATTCTCCGCGCTACTGGCGTTGATAAAAACTTTGCGGAGGTCGTGTCCTGCCCAACCTGCGGCAGATGTGATTACGATGCCGCCGCACTTGCCGAGAAAATTGCAAAAGCCACCGAAAACGTGCAAAAACCCATAAAAATTGCTGTTATGGGCTGTGTTGTAAACGGCGTTGGAGAGGGCAAGGATGCCGACGTTGGCATCGCGGGCGGCAAGGATAAATGCGTTATTTTTGTAGGCGGTGAGGCTGTGAGGACGGTGTCCCCAAGCGTCGCCGAGGAAGAGCTTATGAAGGAAGTGAGAGCATGGCTGGCGAAAAATTAAAAAAACTTTTATATAGAATTCGTTCGCTGGACGACCGTCTTGCCCGCGCGCGCTTTAACCTTGTGGAGATCTATCCCGAAAGCCGCTCGGTAAGGGTGACGATGATCTGCGATAACACCGTTTCGGATGAGCTTCGCGCAATGATGCTGGACGTGCTCAACCGCGAGCTGCCCGCATCGTTTAAGAAGATCGCGCTGGACGTTAAGAAGATAAGGAGCGACGAGGAGCTTGTTCGCCGTGAAATATTCAACTATTTAAAGGAGAACTGCAAGTCCGTTGCACACTCCGTAACGCGCGAGGATATTATCGTAAATATGCCGAAAACCGCGGAAAAAGGCGACTTATCCGATGAAAGAGCCACCGCGCCCACGGTTATCAGCTTTAGCGTTGCGTGTGATAAGGATATGGCTGGGCAGTTTGAAAGCCACGCCACTCTCCGCGAGATCGAGGGGTATCTTGCACGCACCTTCTGCGACGATTTCAGGGGCGAGCTCATCACGAGGGACGTTGAGATAGATTTCTCCGTGCTCAAGGAAAAGCCCGTGCAGATCGATTACGTAAACTACCGCTCCATCAAGGTTGACGAGGTCGTCAAGCTTGACGATCTTATCGGCACGGACAGGGCTATTTATATTGACGACGTTTCCGGAGTTATGGACTCCGTTTACCTTTGCGGAGAGATTTTATCCGTGAGGGAGAGGCAGACCTCTGCAGGCAAGCCCTATTATCTCATCGAGTTTTCGGATAAAACGGGCAAGATCGTGGGCACCTATTTCAACAAAAAGGCAACCGAGGCAAAGGTCCGCGCACTCGCCGAGGGCGACGGCATTATTATTCAGGGCAGCCTCGATATGTTCCGCGATAGGCTCTCGCTCACCATAAAAAAGATAAACTACTGCCGCTTTCCCAAGGATTTTGTTCCCGAGCGCAAGCCCTCAAAGCTCGCGCCGATAGAGTATTCGTACATCTTCCCCGAGAGGCTTGCGGAGTACACGCAGAGGGAGATGTTTGCCGCCGAGGCTCCGCCGCCCGCACCCATGCTTGGCAAAACCTTCGTTGTGTTTGACGTGGAAACCACCGGCACCGAGCCCCTTACCGACACCGTAACCGAGATAGGTGCGGTGAAAATCGTGGATGGCAGAATAACCGAAAAATTCGGCTCGCTCATAAATCCGGGCGTAAAAATCAGCGAAAAGATCACCTCTCTCACCGGCATCGATAACGCAATGGTTGCCGATAAACCCCGTTTTTCGCAGGTTACAGGCGATATTTATAAGTTTTTTGAGGGCGCGATACTCGTCGCTCACAACATTGATTTTGATTATAAATTTCTCCGCCGCCTTTCGGGCGAGAGCGGGTACTACTATTACAACGTGGGCATGGATACCCTTCAGTTTGCAAGGGAGGTAATGCCAACTCTTCCAAACCACAAGCTCAAAACGGTTGCTGAAAAATTCGGCATAGAGTTCAACGCCCACCGCGCAACGGACGATGCCTACGCCACCGCCAAGATGTTTATAAAGCTCGTTGAAAAATCGGGAAGATTGCCCGACGAGCGACTGTAAAACGTTTAAAAACCCCGTATTTCGCGTAAAATACGGGGTTTTGTTGTTGGCAAGACAACCCCTCGCTGAGCGAGGGGATAAAATCCTTAAGGTATGGACAAAAAATCCCCCTATGGTAAAATAAAGGCGACTGACAATCGCAAAAATAAAACCATAGGAGGAAGTCCCCAAATGAAAGAGGATATAACAAGTTTAGCACATACCGAGTGGAGATGTCAATATCATTTGGTATTCGCACCAAAATATCGTAGACAAATTATTTACGGTAAGTATAAAGTTGAGATAGGAAAGATTTTAAGGAAAATATGTGAAAGAATAGAAGGAGTGGAAATAATAGAAGCAAATGCGTGTGCAGACCATATACATATGCTGGTAACAATTCCCCCAAAAATGAGCGTGTCAAAATTTATGGGGATATTAAAAGGCAAGAGTAGTCTAATGATATTTGACCAGTTTGCAAACCTAAGGTATAAATATGGGAATAGGCATTTCTGGTGTAGAGGATATTATGTAGATACGGTAGGAAGAAATAAAACAGCGATAGAGAAATACATAAAGAATCAGATAGAAGAAGACAAAATAGCCGAGCAAATAAGTATGAAAGAGTATATAGACCCGTTCACGGGTGAGCCGGTAAAAGAAAGCAAGTAAAGAAAAAGCCACCCAAGGGGGTGGCCGCTGTATCGGTGGTGCGAGTGTCAGTCGATTCGAGTGCGAGTAGCACTGCCGGTACCATGCGCTTGAAGCGCTTAATCAAGCCACCGGCTAAGCCGGTGGTACTTGACTTGTATATCAGCCTTCCTTTTGTGTTGCAACAGGCTTTTTTATAGCAAAACGGGGGCTCAAACCCACTCAAAATGTAAAATTTGCCAAAAAATGCTTTACTTTTGCTTTTATATATGTTAATATATAAACGTAAAATGACGATAGGCTAAGGTGAGAGTGGAATTTTAAGTTCCGCTCTCAACTTATGTAAGGAGCTTTTTAGGGGGAAGTATGCAGGTAAAACCCATAAGTGAAATTCAAGCCGTTGCAAGGCGCATTGCAGATGAGGTTGGCGTTGAGCTGGTGGACGTGGAGTTCAAAATGTCCTCAAACCCGCAGCTCACGGTGTTTATTGACACCGAGGACGGAGTTGACCTTATAACGTGCGAGAGGTACCACCGCGCACTCGATCCCGCTCTCGATGAGCTCGATCCTACCTTCGGCGCGCCGTACACACTCAACGTATCCAGCCCCGGGCTTGATAGGCCGCTCAAAACCGAGCGCGATTTCGATAGGGCGCTTGGGCTTGAGGTGGAGGTAAAGCTGTACGCACCCCTCAAGGGCAAAAAGTTTTTGGAGGGCGAGCTTACCGCGTACGACGGAAACACCGTAACCGTTTTGACGGCGACGGGCGAGGTAAAGATAGAGCTTACCAAGATAGCAAAGATAAACAAAGCGGTCAAGTTTGACTGAAAGATATAACAAAATAGTTTAAAATTTTAAGGAGCATACAGATGGTTAATAAGGATTTCTTTCTTGCACTTGAGGATCTCGAAGCAGAAAAGGGCATAAGCCGTGAGGTTTTCATTGAAACGCTTGAGAACGCACTCGTTATTGCGTACAAGCGCAACTCCGGCGTATCGGGCGGTGTGGAAGTAAGGCTTAACCCCGATAAGGCTAAAATTCAGATATTCTCCGTCCGCAACGTAGTTGAGGTGGTTGAGGATAAGGAAAGGGAAATTTCTCTTGAGGATGCAAGGCTCATCAAAAAGACCTGCAAGCCCGGCGACGTTATTTCCGAGGAGATCTTCCCTAAGGATTTCGGCCGTATTGCCGCACAGACGGCAAAGCAGGTTATCATGCAGAAGCTTCGCGAAACGGAAAGGGATAACACCATAACCGAGTTCAGCGGTAAGGAAAATCAAATAATGAACTGCATCGTCAGAAGGATTGAGGATAAGACGGTGTTCGTTGAAATAGGCAAGGGAGAGATCGAGGGCGTGCTTCTTCCCAACGATCAGGTTCCCGGCGAGAAATACGAGCTTAACCAAAAGGTTAAGGTATTTGTAAAGCGCGTGAGGAACAGCGGCAGAACTGCGCAGATTCAGGTATCTCGCACGGCTGCAGGCCTCGTATCAAGGCTGTTTGAAAACGAAGTTCCCGAGATCCGTCAGGGCATCGTGGAAATAAAGGCGATCTCGCGCGAAGCGGGCGCAAGAACCAAAATTGCAATCCACTCAATCGATCCTAACGTAGACGCGGTAGGCGCGTGCGTAGGTAATAAGGGTGCGAGGGTAAACGCTATCGTTCAGGAGCTCAACGGCGAAAAGATCGATATCGTTCTCTGGAGCGAGGATCCGCTTGAATACATCGCAAAGGCACTCTCCCCCGCAAAGGTTATAAGGGTTTCGGCAATCGAGGGCGAAAAGGTTGCAACCGTAGTAGTTCCCGATGATAAGCTTTCGCTTGCGATCGGCAGGGACGGTCAGAACGCGCGTCTTGCCGCCCGTCTTACCGGCTGGAAGATAGACGTTAAGAGCGAGAGCAAGGCACAGGCAGAGCTCGAGGCTGACATCGCGTCTGCAAGAGAGGGCCTTGAGGACTAATTTGCCTCGCTTGGTGTTATAGATGAAAAACGTACCGCTTCGCATGTGTATAGCGTGCAGAGAAATGAAGCCTAAAACCGAGCTTGTGCGCGTCGTTCGCTCAAAGGAAGGCGAAATATCGCTGGACTTTACGGGCAAGAAGAACGGCAGGGGCGCATACGTTTGCGGCAGTGAGGACTGTATACGCAAGCTCGGCAAGGCAAAGCTTTTAAACCGCACCTTTTCCGCACCCGTTGCAGACGAGGTCTATGCGGGTATAGTGGAGGCGTATCTTGCAAAGAAGTAAGGCACTAACCTATCTTGGTTTTGCAAAAAGGTCGGGAAATCTGCGCACGGGTGTAAACGCAATCAGCACCCTTAAGCGCGCAAGCCTGCTTATATTGTGCGCGTCGGCATCGGCAAACACCGAGAAGGACGCACAAAAGCTCGCGGCAAAGCTCGGCTGTCCCCTTTTGAGGAGCGCCGCCTTGGTTGAGGAGATAACGGGCAAGGAGAATTGCAAGCTCCTCGCCGTAACCGAGGAAAATCTTGCCAAGGCAATTTTAGATAATTTAGAAGATAATTTTACAATAATATCCGGAGGCTGTAAGAAGTAGAATGGCAGAGAAAAAGGAAGTTCAATTTGAGAATATTAAGAGGATCGGCAATCTTGTTGGTGACGAGGAAATAGGCGCCCTTCTCAAAAAGGTGAGGGGCTCGCAAAAGAGTATTTCCGAAGTTATTCGCGGTCTTTCCGAAAAAGCCAAAGAACTGAATACGAAGAGGATAGAGGAGACGTATGCCGAGGCGATCGCTAAAAACGCCGAGGAACAGGCTCCTGCGGAAGCTCCCGCTCCTGCCGTAGAGGAAAAGCCTGCGGAAAAGAAGACCAAAAAGGCAAAGGAAAAGGCTGAAGCGCCCGCGGTTGAGAAAAAGGCCGAGCCCGAAAAGGCAGAGAAGGCCGAGGCTCCCGCGGTAGAGGAAAAGCCTGCCGCAAAGAAGACCAAAAAGGCGGAGAAGGCGGAGGAGAAGGTTGAAGCTCCCGCGCCTGCCGCAGAGGAAAAGGTCGAGCCCCAAAAGGCAGAGAAGCCTGCTAAAAAAACAGAAAAGGCGGAGGAAAAGCCCAAAGCTGAGGAAGCAAAGCCCGAGGTGAAGGCAGAAAAGCCAGCAAAGGCTGAAAAGGCTGAAGCAAAGCCCGCAAAGGCGGAGAAGGAGGAAAAGTCCGCTCCGTTCATCCCCTCGTTCATCGTTCGCAAGGCAGATCCCAACGAGGAGGCAGAAAAGGCAAAGAAGCCGGTTAAGAAGGAATACGTTCCCACCGACGGAAGAAGGGAGAAGAAGCCCTATGCGCCCAAGGCAGGCAACGCACCCGCAGCGGGCGGCGGAGCTAAAAAGCCGGGCGATAAGGCATCCGTAAGGACGTACACCAACAGCGACGCTCCCAGGTTTGCTCCCCCCGCAATGCCCACTAAGGACAATAAGGGCTTTGCCGCAAAGAAGAAGAACGAAAAGAGCTACGAGGAGAAGAAGACCGTCAACAAGCGCGCTCTCATAAAAACGCAGATCTCCGTAGACGATTTCGATGAAAACAAGAGCGGATATCGCAAGGTCCGCACCAAAAAGCAGAAATCCGAGCAGAGCGTTCAGACCATAAAGATCGAAAAGGCGGTTATCACCACGGAGATGATCCCCATCAAGGTCCTCAGCGAGAAGATCGGTATTTCCGCAGTTGAAATAACCAAAAAGCTCTTCAAAGAGGGCATTATCAAGACGATTAACGATACTATCGATTTCGATACCGCGGCGTACGTTGCAGCCGATATAGGCGTTGAGCTTGAGCTCAAGCTTGAAAAGACGGCAGAGGACGTGCTCACCGCACTTGCAGACGACGGTCACGAGGATGAAAGCAAGCTCGTTCGCCGTCCCCCCGTCGTTACCGTAATGGGCCACGTTGACCACGGTAAAACCTCACTTCTCGATAAGATCCGTTCGGCAAACGTAACGGCAGGCGAGGCAGGTGGAATAACCCAGCACATCGGTGCTTACACCGTAACCGTCAACGGCGGTCAGATAACCTTTATAGATACCCCCGGCCACGCGGCGTTTACCGCAATGCGTGCGCGCGGAGCACAGGTAACCGATATTGCGATCATCGTTATCGCGGCGGACGACGGTATCATGCCTCAGACCATTGAGGCTATCAACCACGCAAAGGCGGCAAACGTATCCATAATCGTTGCTGCAAACAAGATAGATAAGCCCACGGCTAATATAGACCGTATCCGTCAGCAGCTCACCGAGCACGATATTCTCGTTGAGGACTGGGGCGGTGACGTAATCCTTGCCCCCGTATCCGCAAAGACGGGCGCAGGCGTTCCCGAGCTTTTGGAAACCATACAGATCGTTGCCGAAATGCGCGATCTCAAGGCTAACCCCGATAGGATAGCAAAGGGCGCGATCATAGAGGCAAAGCTCGATAAGGGCAAGGGCCCCGTTGCAACCGTGCTTATTCAGAACGGTACACTCCATCAGGGCGATAACATCGTTGCAGGCACGGTAGTAGGCCGCGTCCGCGCAATGATAGACGATAAGGGCAGAACGGTAAAATCGGCAGGCCCGTCCATGGCTGTTTCCATCCTCGGTCTTGAGGAGGTTCCCAACGCGGGGGACAGTATTTTTGCAGTAGAGCAGGAGAAGCTCACCAAGCTTGTAGCACAGGAAAGAAAGAACAAGGAGCGCGAGGATATGATCCGCCAGACGCAGAGAGTATCGCTCGACGACCTCTTCAACAAGATTGCAGAGGGCAAGCAGCTTTCTCTTAACCTTATTATAAAGGCAGACGTTCAGGGCTCGGTAGAGGCTGTCAAACAGTCGCTCGTAAAGCTCTCTAACGACGAGGTAAAGGTAAACGTAATCCACGCGGCAGTTGGCGCAATAAGCGAAACCGACGTGAGCCTTGCGGATTCGTCCAACTCCGTCATCATCGGCTTTAACGTCCGTCCCGATAGCAACGCAAAGGCGATTGCAGAGCGTCAGCATATCGACGTAAAGCTTTATAAGATCATCTACGAGGCGATTGAGGACGTTCAGAAGGCAATGAAGGGCTTGCTCGCACCCAAGTTCCAGGATGTTTACATGGGCAAGGCAGAGGTTCGCGAAACCTTCAATATCACGGGCGTCGGCACCGTTGCAGGCTGCTACGTAACCGAGGGCAAGATCGTAAGAAACGGCAAGCTCCGCATCTATCGCGATAATATTATGATCTGCGAGGGCAACGTTCTTCAGCTCAAGCGCTTTAAGGATGACGTTAAAGAGGTTCAGCAGAACTACGAGTGCGGTATGTCCATCGAAAACTTTAACGATATCAAGATCGGTGACTTTATCGAGTGCTATATTACCGAAGAGGTTAAGGACTAATTTGATCACTTCCGTTGAAGGAAGCGGAGGAAATTATGAAGAAATTAAGAGAGCAGCGTCTCGCGGTTGAATTCCGCAAGAACATCTATGAAATATTGACCACGCGCGTGAAGGATGCCGAGATGACGGAAATGTTCAGCATCCAGAGCGTAGAGGTCACCAACGACCTGAAGCACGCCAAGGTTTACGTCAGCGTGTTTTCAGGCACGGATGAAAGGAAGGCTGCAACGTTTAACGCAATTAAAAACGCAGCGGGCTTCGTTCGCCGTGAGCTCGGCGCGGCAATGCACATACGCACCGTGCCGGAGCTTCAGTTTATAACCGATAACTCTCTCGATTACGGCGAGAGGATCGATAAGCTTTTAAGCACCCTAACTTACGGAGAACACAATGACGATAACTGAGTTTTCACGCGAAATACGCGGTGTTTCATCCGCGCTCATCTTTTCGCATAACCGTCCGGACGGAGATACCATAGGCTCCGCAATGGCACTTAAAAAGGGGCTTTTGAGCCTTGGTATTGAGGCGGATACCATCTGCCCGTCAAAGCTCCCCGAAAAGTATTCAAGCTTTTCGGGCGCAGCAGGCTTTTTAAGCGAAGCCCCAAATAAGGTTTACGACGCGCACATCGCCGTCGATTGCAGTACGGAACAGATGTTCGCCCATCTATCCGCACTGTTTTTTTCAAATAAAAATAGTTTTAATATTGACCACCACGTTTCCAACACGCGCTATGCAAAGCACAACTTTGTAGTGCCCACGGCATCCTGCTGTGAAAACGTTTTGGAGCTTTTGAAGGCGCTTGGCGTAGAGATAACGCCGGAGATTGCAGAGAGCCTGCTTCTCGGCGTGGTCACCGATACCGGCTGCTTCGGTCATAAAAACGTCACGGCGGAAACGCTTGTTGCAGGCTCGGAGCTCGTCCGCGCGGGCGCCGATCTCAACTCCATAAACTACCGCATGTTCAAGGCCCAGCCCATCGAGAGGGCAAGGCTTTTTGCGCGCGCAATATCGGGGCTGAAAACCTATCACGACGGCAAGCTCGCAATGATCTTTATCCGTCAGGAGGACTTTAAGGCCACGGGCGCAACGCAGGATATGACGGAGGGCTTTATCGACTATCCGCTGTCCATCAGCACCGCCGAGGTGGCCGTCAGCGTTATGGAAACGGGCGATAAACACTTTAAAATAAGCTACCGCTCCAAGGGCAAGGTAAACGTAAACGAGATTGCTGCAACCTTCGGCGGTGGCGGTCACGTGCTCGCAAGCGGCTCTATGCTTAGCGGCTATTTTGAGGACGTTGTAGATAAGCTCGTATTTACGGTTGGTAACTATCTGTGAACGGATTTGTAAGTATTGATAAGCTCGTCGGCGTGGGCTCAACCTACGTCGTCAACAAATTAAAAAAGAAGCTCGATGCGCGTTGCGGCCACATGGGCACGCTCGATCCGCTCGCAAGCGGTGTGCTGCCCGTTGGCATAAATAAGTCCACGCGCCTTTTCGATTACCTTCTTGATAAGCGCAAAACCTACGTTGCCGAGTTTGATTTCGGCTACGAAACGGATACGCTGGACTGTGAGGGCAAGGTGATTAAAAGCGACGGCTTAATTCCCACTGCTGAGGAGATAACGCGCGTTTTAGGGGGCTTTATAGGTGAGATCGATCAGGTTCCGCCCCGTTTTTCAGCAAAGATGATTGCGGGAAAGAGAGGGTATGTTCTCGCTCGCAAGGGCGTGGATTTCACTCTGCCCGCAAAGAGGGTTACGATAGATGGCATCACCCTTTTGGATAAGCTTTCGGATAGCAAGTATTCATTTAAGATAGATTGCAGGGGCGGCACCTACATCCGCTCGCTTGCAAGGGATATATCCGCCGCACTTGGCACCTGCGCCACGATGACTGCGCTTCGCCGCACCGAGGCGGGCATCTTCACGTTAAATAACTCGGTTAGTTTGGAGGAGTTTTTGTCCTCCGATAACCCTCAAAAATACATAATCCCCACCGACGAGGCAGTTTCCTTTGAAAAGGTTTTCCTCTCGGGTGAGCAATCGGAAAGGCTGCTCAACGGGCTGTTTGATAATCTTGGCTTGGCAGACGGCTTCTATCGCGTCTACGCGCCCGAGGGCTTCTGGGGCGTGGGCTATGCGGAAGAGGGCGTGCTCAAAATGAAGGCGTATTGTAGAGAATGTTAAAAATTGTAGCGTTTAGGGAAAAATTCAATAACCCCGTCGTGCTGTGCCTCGGCAGGTACGAAAGCCTGCACGTAGGTCATGCGGAGATAATTTCAAGGGCGCGTGCCGTGGCTCAAAAGCAAGGTGCAGAGGTTATGCTTATGACCTTCGATGAGTGCGATAACGTGCGAAATAGGGGGGTAATTCTAACCTTTGAGGAGCGCGCTATCCGTGCGGAGGAGCTTGGAGTGTCATCGTTTCTTCGCATTGAGTTCAGCGAGGAGTTTAAGTCGCTTTCTCCCAAGCAGTTTTTTGATGCACTCGTGCAGACGCTAAACGTTCGCGCATTTTTTTGCGGCTTTGATTTCAGGTTTGGCAACGGTCGGTCGGGCGATCCAAATATGCTCACCGCGCTTGCCCATCAAAACGGTATACCCGTAACCGTGGTGGAGAGTGTGGATGGATTTGGCGGCAAGATCTCAACCTCTGCCGTTAAGGATCAGCTGCTCCATGGCAATATCGAGGTGGCAAACGCTATGCTCGGCTACCGCTACTTTGTTGAGGGAGTGGTTGAAAGCGGCAGGCGTCAGGGCAGAGAAATGGGCTTCCCCACGGCAAACCTCAACGTGCAAAACGGCAAGTTTTGCGTGAAAAAGGGGGTTTATCAAACCAAAACGGTGGTGGATGGCGTTGAATACGCCTGCATAACCAACGTCGGTGAGGCACCCACCTTCGGCTTTGATAAGATAAAAATAGAAACGTATATAGACGGCTTCAGCGGCGATCTTTACGGAAAAACGCTGAAGGTTGAGTTTGTTAAATTTATTCGTGACGTTCGCAGGTTCTCGTCGGTCGATGAGCTTAAGGCCCAGCTTTCCGCAGACCTCGCGTCTGTTAGAGGTAAGATATGATTTTATTCGGACCGAGTGGCAATTCGGAGTCCTTTGCAAGAGAGGGCTACACCAAAACGGAACAGGCCGCAGCATGGGTTAAAAACAGAGGGCTCGATTGCTTTGAGTATTCGTTTGGGCGCGGTGTGAATATGGGCGAGGAAAAGGCTGTGTCCATCGGCAACGCGTTCAAGGCGGCAGACGTCAAGATAAGCGTCCACGCGCCGTACTACGTAAATCTCGCTTCTACCGAGGAGGACAAGGCGTCCAACTCCTACGGCTATATTTTAAGCAGTGCAAAAATGGTAGGCCTTATGGGCGGCGAGAGGATTATCTTTCACCCTGCGGCACAGGGCAAGCAAAGCAGAGAAAGTGCCGTAAATCTCACGTTAAACCGCCTGAAGATGCTGTGTGATCTCATCTATGCCAACAATTTGGAGCATCTTACGTATTGCCCCGAAACGATGGGCAAGCTCGGTCAGATAGGCACGGTTGAGGAGGTTGTGGAGTTTTGCAAGGTGGACGGCATCTTTGTTCCCACCGTCGATTTCGGCCACGTAAACGCGCGTGAGGGCGGCAGCCTTGTTACCGAGGACGATTACGGCAGACGTCTTGACTATATGATCGCCGAGCTTGGCTTTGATCGCATGAAGCATTTCCACGTTCATTTTTCAAAGATACAGTATTCGGAAAAGGGCGAGGTGCGTCATCTGACCTTTGAGGACAATAAGTACGGCCCCGAGTTCCCACCCCTTGCGGCGGCAATAAAAAAGCGTGGGCTGGAGCCCTTTATCGTGTGCGAATCTGCGGGCACGCAGGCAGAGGACGCTGCTGAAATGAAGAGAATTTATAATTCTCTTTGATAACCGCACGAAAGTAAGGGCAAAACAGCTAAAATTTTTCAGCAAAAGGCGTAATTTATTGACAAAGCGCTCGCATTGTGATAAAATAAATTTTATGAGGAAGATTATGGATTTTTCCAAGGCGTCGGTGTATCTTGTAACCGACGAAAAGCAGAGGCTCTATTTCACAGGCTTTCACTCAACGGCAGGGCACGTTATCCTCACGCAGGATAAAACGCGCTTCGTTGTAGATAGCCGCTATTTTTACGCGGCGAGCAAAAAGCTTGCGAAGAAGGGCATAGAGGTTTTCTGCGGAAGCGATTTCAGCGTGCTGGGCAGCGTGCTTGAGCAAACGGGGGCAAAGGCTCTCGGCGTCGATTTCAGCCTCACCACGGTAAAGCAGCTTGAGGGCTACAAGGCTCTTGGCGTTGAGCTTATAGATGCCTCGTCCGAGTATCAGAAGGCTATGTCGGTCAAGACGGATGAGGAAATTGCATACATCCAAAAGGCGTGTGCCATTGCAGAAAAATCCTTCAAGCAGGTCATTTCTTGTGTGAAAGAGGGCATTTCCGAGCGCGAGCTCGCAACCGAGCTTGAGTACCGCTTTAAGATGAACGGTGCATCGGGCTGCTCGTTCGATACCATCGTTGCGTTCGGCGCAAACTCCGCAGTTCCGCATCACGAAACGGGCGATAAGCGCTTAAAGGCAGGAATGCCCGTGCTTATGGATTTCGGCTGCGTGTATAAGGGCTACTGCTCGGATATCACGAGGACCTTTTATTTCGGCACTCCCACCAAGCAGTTTGTCAGCGCGTATAACTCCGTGCTGACCGCGCACGAGGTTGCGTACGATAATGCGCGCGCAGGCATGACGGGTAAGGAGATAGACGGGCTTGCAAGGCAGTCGCTTGAGGCTGACGGGCTGGGCAAATTCTTCACGCATTCGCTTGGCCACGGAATAGGCGTCAACGTCCACGAGGCGCCGTGGGTAAGCCCCAAGGGCGATGGCAAGGTGGAAAACGGCATGGTATTTTCTATCGAGCCGGGCGTGTACCTTAACGGCAAGTTCGGCATCCGCATTGAGGATAGCGTTTTGATGTGCGAGGGCAAGCCCAAAACGTTTATGAAAACGCCCAAGTATTTACAAATTGTTAAAAACGGTAAGCTTAAAAGGTATACCGGCATAGGAAAATAAAAAATAATATAAGCCGTGAGGGCTGAAGCTTAGCGGCAGTAAAGGAGTAAATTATGATTTCTGCAGGTGAATTCAGAAAAGGAGTAACTATCGAATACGAGGGTAACATTTACACCATCGTAGAATTCCAGCACGTTAAGCCCGGCAAAGGTGCGGCTTTCGTAAGAACCAAGCTCAAGAATATCGTTACCGGCGCAGTTCTTGAGAAGACGTTTAACCCCACCGAAAAGGTTGAGAATGCTCACATCGAAACCAAGAAGATGACCTATTCTTACAACGACGAAGGTCTTTACTACTTCATGGACGAGGAGTATAACCTCATCCCCCTTAACCACGATCAGGTTGAGGACGCTCTTCTCTACATCAAGGAAAACGATCCCGTTCTCGTTAAGTTCTACAAGGGCGAGGCTTTCTCCGTTGAGTGCGAAAACTTCGTTGAGCTTCTCGTCGTTGAGTCCGAGCCCGGCGTTGCAGGCAACACCGCTACCAACGCAACCAAGTCTGCTAAGCTCGAAACGGGTATCACTATTCAGGTTCCCATGTTCGTAAACGAGGGTGAAACCATCCGCGTTGATACCAGAACCGGCGAGTACATGGAAAGAGTTAAGAAATAATCTCCCTTAAATTAAGGCGAGGTAAAAGGGCAATATCCCTTTTGCCGAGATTGTTAAACCGTAAGCACGGGGGTTGCGAAATCCGCAACCCCTTTTCTCTATTTTTACTAAAACGCAAATAATGCGTGAAAAACGGGGGTAATTATGCAAAAAACGGTGCTTATCACGGGCGCATCCCGCGGGATAGGAAGGGCCGCAGCGCTAGCATTTGCAAAAAAGGGCTACCGCGTTATCGGGCTTTACAATAAAAGCACGGCAAAGGCTGAAAGCTTAAAGGCGGAGATAGCCTCACTCGGCGCAAGCGTTGAAATGCTCGCAGCCGACGTTGCCGATTACGCCGCTGTTGAGGCAGCCGTCAGGCAGGCGGAAGGTAAGCTTGGCCGTGTGGACGTTTTGGTGGCAAATGCAGGCGTGTCGCTCGTTAAGCAGATCAACGATACCACCGAGGCGGAGTGGGATAGACTTTTTGACGTAAACGCAAAGGGCACGTTCAACGCCGTAAAGGCGGTAGTGCAAGGCATGATAGATAAAAAATGGGGCAGGATAATAACCGTTTCGTCCGTATGGGGCGAGGTCGGCGCATCCTGCGAGGTCGCGTATTCGGCATCAAAAGCGGCGGTCATCGGCTTTACCACCGCACTCGCAAAGGAGCTTGCACCGTCGGGCATAACGGTAAACTGCGTTGCGCCCGGCGTTATCGATACCGATATGAACGCTTGCTTTACGGGTGAGGAGCGCGCGGCACTCGAAGCGGATATACCCGCATGCAGATACGGCACACCCGAGGAGGTCGCAGAGGCAATGCTCTTTCTCGCCTCGGAGGGCTCAGGCTACGTCACCGGGCAGGTGCTTGGCGTGAACGGCGGATTTAAATGAGATAATAAATAAAAAAATTTTAATAAAAAAAAGGATTTATATATTTTTCTGCGTATTAAATAAATGTAGCGTTTAGAAAAACGGGTAAAAACCTTTGCAAATAATTGCAAAAGGAGAAGATATGAGAGAGAATACGGAAAGAAAAGAGGAAATGTTCCTTTCGCCGTACGCAACGCGGTCCAGTCAAACTCGCGGCAGAGAGCGTGCGGAGGAGAAATGCCCCATGCGCACGGACTTTCAGCGTGATAGGGATAGGATAATTTACAGCAAGGCGTTTCGTAGGCTAAAAAACAAAACGCAGGTTTTCTTTTCGCCTGAGGGCGATCATTACCGCACCCGTCTTACGCACACGTTGGACGTAAGTCAGGTTGCCCGTTCGATAGCGCGTGGGCTCGATCTCAACGAGGATCTTGCCGAGGCGATCGCGCTCGGTCACGATCTCGGTCACACTCCGTTCGGGCACTCGGGAGAGGCGGTTTTAAACCGTCTTGCGCCGCTTGGCTTTGAGCATAACAAGCAGTCGCTCCGCGTGGTTGAAGTGCTTGAAAATAACGGAAGTGGCCTAAATCTCACGTTTGAGGTGAGGGATGGCATTTTAAATCACAAAAAAACAGGCAATCCCGCAACGCTTGAGGGACAAGCCGTTTCCATTGCAGACCGCATTGCGTATATCAATCACGATATAGAGGACGCCAAGAGTGCAGGGCTTTTGAAGGACGAGGATCTTCCCGCTGAAACCGCACTTCTCGGCTCTAACTCCAGAGAGAGGATCAACACGATGATCACCTCCATCTGGCGCAACAGCGCGGGCAAGGGCTTCGTTGCTATGGAGGACGATGTTCTCCACGCAACCGAGGTGCTCAGAAATTTTATGTTTAAAAACGTTTACCTCACGCCCGAGGCAAAGGGCGAGGAGGAGAGGGCGGATATGATGCTCACCACCATGTACGGGTATTTCCTTAAAAAGGTGGACGCGCTGCCCGATATTTATAAAAAGCTTTTGGATAGGTTCTCGCTTGAAACTGTCGTTTGCGATTACATATCCAGCATGACGGATCGCTACGCCGTTTATGTTTTTGAAAGCTTGTTTATTCCAAAAAACTTTTTGATCAGCAGAGAATAAACGGCGATAATCGCTGTTTTAAGGGGTTTTTAAATTAAACTATGGCCATTGATCCTAAATTTATCGAGGAACTGAAGAATAAGAACGACATTATCGACGTCGTTTCCCGATACTGCTCCCTCACCCAAAAGGGGGGCGGTTTTTGGGCGTGCTGTCCTCTTCCCGGCCATAACGAGCGAACCCCGTCGTTTTGCGTAAATCAGTACGGTCAGTTCTTCAAATGCTTCGGCTGCGGCAGGGGTGGCGA
Source organism: Clostridia bacterium (assembly GCA_017501205.1). GTDB lineage: Bacteria > Bacillota > Clostridia > Christensenellales > Borkfalkiaceae > RGIG3732. Next base: position 694 of record JAFVXM010000122.1, on the reverse strand, counting down.
CGTGATCTCCTTTATTATGGAGATGGAGTCGCTTTCGTATATGGAAGCCATAAAGCACCTCGCCGAAAAGGCGGGCATGGAGCTTCCGCAATCCTTTAAGGAGGAGAGGCAGACCAACGAGGACTATAAGAAGAAGGACACCGTTCTATCCATTTTGAAGGACACCGCCAAGTTCTACGTAGCTAATTTGCGCTCGGGCAAGGCGACCGCGCACGAGGAATATATAGCCAAGCGCGGCCTTACCAAGGAAACGGTAACGGCGTTCGGCATAGGTGCTTCTCTCGATTATGATGGGCTTGTATCACACTTAAAAGCCAAGGGCTATGCGCTTGAGGATATGATATCCGCAGGCGTCGTTTCGGAGAATAAATCGGATAGCGGCAGAGTCTTTTATTCGGACTTTGAAGCAAAAAGGCTCGTTTTTCCCATAATAAACGCTATGGGAGAGGTTATCGCGTTTGGCGGCAGGGTGCTTGAAAAAACCGATTTCGGCAAATATAAAAACACCCGTGAAACCTCGGTGTTTGTAAAAAACAAAACTCTTTACAATATAAATCAAATCAAAAAGCAAAAGGCGTCCGGCCCCATAAAAGAGATAATTATGGTCGAGGGCTATATGGATACCATATCCCTTTTCGTTGCCGGATTTAAAAACGTGGTTGCCAGCATGGGCACGTCGCTCACCAAGGAGCAG
>JAFVXM010000121.1 GCA_017501205.1 Clostridia bacterium | reverse complement strand
GAGTCGGTGGAGATGATTACGAACGCCATTGCGGAAATGGGTACGCACGGCGAGGGTTTCGTAATCGTGGACCAGTCGCCATCATTGGTGGACATCGACGCCATCAAGAACACGAACACCAAGATCATTATGAGGTTACCCGAAATGGGTGACTGTGAGGCTGTGGGCAGGAGTGTATCCCTGAACGAGCAGCAGATAAACGAGCTTTCAAAGCTGAGAACGGGCTCTGCCGTGGTTATGCAGAATAACTGGTGCGACTCTGTTCTAACGCAGATAAACAGGTATGATTACCCGTACGCGGGCGAGATTCCCGTTTGTGAGAGTAGCAATATCCTCAACTTTAAGAGCGCGGTTTTAAGCGAGCTTTTAAACGAATACGCCATAAATCGCACAAGAAAGGTCACGAGGATACTTGAGGTTATTGAGAGCTTTGATATAGATAAGTATAAAAAGGCAGACGCCGTTTGTATGGTCAAGAGCATATGCGGCTCACTTGATAAAAAGTGGGATAGCAGATATTTTGGCAAGGCGCTTATTCAGTACGTTGGTGCAGACAGCCTGTTCAGGCGCGCGGAAAATAACGTTAAGGAAATCCCCATGCACGGCAGTGAGCAGAAGGAAGAGGCAAAGAAAAACGGTGCAGACGAGCTGTTCCGTTTGCTTAACGGCGAGATAAGCAAGATGTTTGAAATAACCGATCAGCAGAGGCGAACCGTTATTCAATATATGGTTTACGCAAAGGCGTTTGACGATACTGCCGTAGACTACGATTGGATATATAAATTTAGATACGTAAGGTGAGGAATATGGGGAATCTTATAGAAATAAAATATGAAAATTCGGGAAGATATCCGGAAATTTACGTTAACGGCGAGCAGATAAGTCGCTTTATGTCCCTTTCTAATTACATATACGACGATGTTTTTAGATGGGCGGATAAGTTTTATGAGATCATGGACGGTGAAATAGCCGAGGGCTACACCGTTTCGGTTTTCGGCCATCCTTATCACGCTGTTGTTTTAAAGGCGGCAATGGCTAAATCGGAGTATTGCGATAAGGTGATATTCAGCGAGAGCAAGCCGCGCATTTCCATTGCTGAAAAATATGAATACGTATGCCGTCTTAAAAGATCTCTCGGCGAAGAGGTTGCTAAAGAGGACGGCAAGGTTGTTTTCTACTGTGACAGTCAAGCCCTTAAGGATGAGCTTGCGGATTGTGATGCGGCGTTTTCGGATGAGGATTCCGATTACGGCGTGTTTGCCGGCACAGATGAGGCAAGCGACTATTCGTGCAAGTACAAGGTGATCATTTCCGAAAGCAACGGTGTAAAGGTTATGAAGAATTTCGTAAACCTTTTCGTCCGTCGCGAGGATTTTGCAAGTCTTGTGGATTACGTTAACACATACCACGTTATGGCGCTGAAGGTTGAAGAGGCGTTTGCATCGCTTGCGGATAAGGTTGCAGATGGTGCCGCAAAGCAGGAATTTGAGGCTTACAGCAAGGAAGAGCTTCGCGTTTACGTGCCGAGAGGGTTGCCCTCTCAAATGGAGATAGGTGAAAGCGTTGATTTTGAATACAGCATTTATCCCAAATGCTTTGGCGAAAACGACGTTGTGGTGAGCGTTGAAGGTGACGGGGTATCCTATGCAGACGGCAAGGTTACCGCAAGCGGCACGGGAAGGTGCACGCTTACCTTAAGCGATAGAAGCGGTAAGCTGTTCTATTCGCAAAAGATAGAGGTTTGCAAGCATAATTTCGCCACTAATATTTCCATAATTTTACCTACCACCACCCTTACCGTTGGCGAAACGTTGACCTTCCGCTGTATAGTAACGCCGACTAACGCCGAGGATGCAAATCAGCTTACTTACACCGTGAGCGATGAAAACGTGGCCGTTATCAGCGGTATAAACGAGCTTTACGCTGTTTCTGCGGGTAGAGTATGCGTTACCGTTTCCACGCCTCGCATAAGCAAAAAGTTTTACGTAAGCGTTCCGCCCAAAGCGTATGATATAGCCGTTTCTGCACCCATGATAAAGCTTCCGTTTGCTGCGGAGGCTACCGTGTACGGAGCGGTAGTTCCCTCAACCGCCGATCCTATGCCGGAGCTTGAATGGGTTGTTGAGGATGACGGTGTGGCAAAGATTGTATCTGAGGATGGAACGAAGTGCGTTTTGGAATCGAGAAGGGTTGGCAGAACCGTTTTGATTTGCAGAACGAGGGATAGAGAAATACAAAAGAGAATAGAGGTAGAGGTTCCCAAGGAAAAGGGCTGTTACGTTGCTACGTCCGTGTATGGCTCGTACGACTGCCCCGAGGTTTGGGTGCTTCGCCGTT
>JAFVXM010000120.1 GCA_017501205.1 Clostridia bacterium | reverse complement strand
TCCATCTGTATTCGCACGTTTCGGGAAGTTTTAAAAATTATCATCTAAAGAAAACACCAAATGTCTTTTTCAGAGAGTCATCCCTTTTGGATTCACTTTTTAAACTAATTGAAAACGGAACAACATTTTTTCAATCTGTTGTTTTAGGTCATGGCTTATCTGCTTTTGCAATTCCACTCGGTCTATCCGGTATTGGCTTCATATTTAATGAAATAGGAAAGTTAAAATTTATAAAACGCAAAAATCTATTTAATGTAATGGTTTTCATTTTATTGTTTTGCACTTGCGTAACATATCTAGCACTTTTTATAAAGCAAAACCCTGAAACATTTTCATTTAAAAACAAAAAGCTTGGAAGCGGCTCTTTAATGACGCTTCTCGCATGGGTTGCTGCCATATTTATAGGAATTGATATAGCCATTCATATTTTATACCCAATAATCGTAGCATACCTTTTCCCCGAGGACACACTTGAACTATGGGGCGTAAGCCTATTAGATAGTTTACTGTTTGCCGTGTACTTCTTACTTTTTGGGGTATTCAATTATTATAATTTGTCTTTTTGGTATGCTATATTGGTAATAGGAATTTTTATTTTTCTCCCATTTGAACTATATCTTTTGTACCGCATTATAGACAAATTTTCTATTGAATATAGCGAACACCCCAGTCGGTTCTACTCAAATTACTCCGCAACATCAAGCAGTTATTCTTCAAACTATGACTATCCAGAATATTACCAAGCTTCAACAGAAGAAGATACGGAAGAATTAAAACGTAAGAGAGAAGAAGAAGAATACGAATACAACAAGAAGTTAGAAGAAGAAAACTTGACACACTATTATCACTATAAAACTGATGTAAAAACTACTTCAGTTGAAAAGGATAACGGATATTACGATGTATCTTATGAAGCCACTTTTTATTTTAAAACAAATTCTGGTAAAGAGCAAACTAAGCATGCAACAGGTAATACTGTAATGTCGGGCGATTATACTTATACTGCAAGTGAAGTAGAATACCTCAACTCCTACATGCTTGGCGACTTTTACGATAGACACCAAGATATTTAGCTTCACAAATAAAAGCACCCAAGTTTTTTGTTAAAATGGGTGCTTTTATTTTGATTAGTTTATAATCTTTTTACCAGCCTCATTGGTGGGGGGCGAGAAGCTGCGCTCCGTTGATATGCGGTTTCGTAAAACCTCTCGAAGAACGGCGTTCTCCGCCTCTAAAATTCTGTTGCGCTCGGATAGCGCCTGCTTCTCCTCTCTCGCCGCGCGCGCGATGCCCTCAACAAGGGAATTGATGCTCGTTTTAAGCTGTTTAAGCGTGATATCGGGCACTTTTTGATTTCTGCCGCTGACAAGCGCATCCTCCTCCATCCCAAGCTCATCGGCAATTTCCCTTATTAGCCCACGCTGATTTTTTACGACGTTTCTGTACTTATTCTGATAGCGTAGCATAAGCTTTTCATCGCCGCCGGATAGCTCGATTATCGTACGCCTCACCGATTTATTCAGCTTTTTGCCGATTAGGATTTTCCTAACTAAAAAACGAGTTTCGCCCTCATCGAAGGATCGGATCTTGTTTGCACTCGGCGGAGTTTTAAAAAATGCGGACGAGAGAGCCTCGTCACGCGCACACATCTTGATAAAATCATAATAAAAGTTTCTAACCGATCCCTTTGCCCTGCCGTAATCCTTGGCAAAGCCCTCGAAAACAGCGGAGAGCTTTTGGTTGTTTTCCTTTGCAGCCTGAGCGCGCTCGGCGAGAACGCGAACCTCTTCCTTAGTGAAGCCTTTTATAGTGTTCATACGCCACCTCCGTTTGTTGATAATACGTTTATTGACATTAAAGCATGCTTTCATACATACATTAAAAAAAGAGGTGTATGATGAAGGTTTTTCTTTATTGCGACAGCGCGTTTGCGCTAAAGATCGACGGACAGCTAAACGGCTGCCATGCGGAGGTTGGCATGAGCTTTTCTCGACCAAGGTTGATTGAAGCCCTGCCTCTTTGCGGGGGCGAGCCCGTTTGCCTTTTTGCTGATTACCGCCTTAAATCAAGCAAAAACGCCGTTGTTCACAGCATTGAAGACGGATATTTTATTAAGCTTAAATTTCAAAAACCCATTGACGAAGCCTTTAAAATACATTATCAAAAAAGCTTTTCATCCGTGCTTATTACCGTTTACAGCCAAGGCGGCACACGCATAGTTTGCGAGAACGGCAGATCTGCGGACGTGTGCGAGGTGCCATGCGGCTTCACCGGATTTACGGCTATGCGCTCATCAGAGTATATTTTGGTTTACACGAGTGGCACACCGAAGTTTGTTGCCGTGTTCAAAACGGATGGTGCCGTGTGCTTAAAATACGCAAACGTGGTGGACGAATTTGAAATTACCCACCTTTTTCAAGCAAAAACGAAACTTTACGACCTTGAACGCTCCACCGCTCTCGCCCGCTGGCGCAAGGATTTTAGCGGTGTGGATACTCTTGAAATAACAAAAGAGCACCCGATTGATACTACCCTTGGCAAGGAGATATTACGGAGGCTTTTCTTTGAGCGGATATTGCTTGGCATTTCGACGGAGGACTTGCTTTCGGATGCGCTCAAGCCGCACGCAGACAAGCTGAAGGATTACCTCGGCGACTTTATAGATATTTTGCCCGAGTACTGCTCAAAAAAAGGCGTCTGTCTCTCCTACCACGGAGAGGACAGACGCCCTGTTAAAACGTTTGATATTGAGTTAAGCGGTTGCCTTATCAGCAACGTTAAAGAGGTGTAGCCTACGCGTTTTTGCGCGTTTTAGGCGTTTTTCTCTTTTTTCTCGGCACAGCGGCAAGTGCCTCCTCCGCCCCGTCGCCAAGCATCCCAAAGGTAAGCTCAGGCGATCTATCCGCGAGGTAAACAATGATTATCATTATAACGCCTATCACCACGCCGACAGACGCAGTGCAGACGATCTGCTGCCACGTCCACATAACTCCCTTGCCGCAGTACTCAATGAGCATGCCGCAGAAATTATATACGAAGTGAACGAGTGCCGCCAAGGCCACGTTGCCGGTTTTTACCGTTACTATACCGCACATTGCGCCGATGAGAAAGGTGTAACCAATCTGAACGATAGTGCCGCCTATATTGCCGTTAAAGATGTTGACTAAATGAGTGAGTGCGAATATCGCGCTTGAAAATGCCACAGTGAAGAAAACAGCGTGCTTTTTAGTGCGCTTTTTTATTTTTACGCTCACTGCGCCGTCCGCCTGCTTTATCTTAACACGCCACCTTGGGCTTTCGTGTATTAAAATATGCACGAGCGGAAGGATTATACCGCGGAAGGACAGCTCCTCAAAAATGCCTACGCCTAAACACCAAACGGTGAAGGATATAAGCTCCTCTTTTGAGCAGGCAAGCTCGCACTCGCCCATAAAATACGACACAAACGGAAAGTTGTTGGTTGCTATAATTAGCGCGGGCACAACAACTAAAAGCCCCGTAAAACGCACCTTTTTAGCCCAAATTCTAAAACCGAAGTTGAACACGAAGCGGAGCATCATTACGGAAAAGAGCAGCCTTTGGATGCCATCTGCCAGCCAAAAAACCCACTCCTTATCGCCGTGATAAAAAAACTGCACGATGCGCCTTGTGGGGAACATAACGACGCCGAGAATAAAAAGCATCATTATACCCAGCATTTCAAGCGGCTCCTTAAAGCCCGATTTTCTCAGGCTTTGCTTTATTGCAAAGCTCTTAGTTGAAGTTAAAGTATGCATTTATTTCTCTGATATTCGGAATTGATCCGACTGTTATTCCCTGATATTCGGGTGAATACATATAGAATTTAAACTTGCCGTAGCCTGCTGCGCGGACAAGGATATTGGACGTCATGCCGAGGCCGCTATCATCAAGACCAAGCTCGAGAGGCTTGTTGACGTCCTCAAAGCCCTGCTTTGCAGAGTCGCTCAATCCGGCGAATTCCACCACGCTGAGGTTTCTGCCGCCGCCAAAGAACGCCACGCCACCGTGAACGTACTTTTTACCGTCCTTAACCAAAATCATCTTTTCGGTGGGATTTGCAGCGCTGTAATTTTCAATGAGCTGGCTTATATCGAATAGATCGCTGAAATCTCTGCCATCGCCTGCGGACGTATCAACGGAGATCAGAGAAGAGCTATCCAGCCCGTCTACCGACTTCCAGTCATAAAACCTTACGTCGCCCTCCAGCGTGAGCTTTGAGGGATAGCTTGTTGCCGCCAGAACGTTATACTTGGTGTGGCTGGTTTTATAGAGAAGCGGGCCTGCAAAGTGAGTATCCATACCTACACAGAAAACGCCGCAAGTGTAGAAGAAGGTGTTTGCCACCCTTGCCGTACAGTCAACCTGCTCGATAAGAGGAGTGCCGTCTGCACTTACATCAGGCGCGAGAATAGCGTGCGCTGCGGAGCCTGCGGGGATAGTCATATTATCCTGCGCGTATTCAAACTTGTTGCTGCCCACCTTTAAAATAAACTCTCTCGCGTACGAGAGCAGGCAGGACTCAACGTTAAAGTTTTTGTTTGACATGGTGCGGATAACCGTTCTGCCGTTCATAACCTGACTGTTGCTCAAGGTTACGTTATCGCCCATTACCTCAAGCACTGTTCCAACGTAATCGAGGTTTGATAGGTCGGAAACGTTGTTGCAGTTTTTGAGTGTGATATTATCAATAGTTATATCGTTGCCCTTTACGAGGAAGCCAATATTATCCTGACCGTAGCACGTGCAGCCAAGGCTGGAAACGAATATGAGCGGGCCCTTGAAGGGATCGGACTCAAGAGGCGTTGCAACCTCGCCAACCTTTACACTCTCGCCGTTCACCTTATCAAATTTTTCGGTTACGGACGAAGGATATGCGAGCTCGTGCGCGTTGATGGTGTAGCCGTTGCCGTAAACGTTTTTGCGGAAGGTTACGCCAACCTTGATCTTGGTTTTATCGGACAGGCCCGAATACTCGTAATACCTTACGTCGTAGGTGCTTTCCATCTCGGTTGTTTCACAAACAACGTTGCTGCCGCTCTCCCTGCCGAACAGCGCGCTGTTCTTGTGGGTGAGGAGATTTTCACGGCTTTCAAGATTCCTTCTCAAAACTATCTGCTCTGCAGTATCCTCTGCCGTGCAATACATGAGATCGTCGTACGAATACACGTTTACGCCGTCTACAATATTGAAGAAGGTGGTGTTGGTAACGTCGCTTCCGTCCACGCTGACCTGAAGGATAACGTTGTTGCCCTCGCTGTGATTTTCAAAATCAACCACCACGGGGAATCCGCCGTCCTCCTTCTCGCCGACGGTTACACTCGCGTAGCCGTTATTGTTGAGAAGCTGTGCGGTGACGCCGTTTTGCAATCTGCTGGGGAAAACCCTTGCGGTAAAAACCTCATCGTGCTTTGCCTTGCTTCCGCTAACGAGATCGTAAAGACCGAAATAACGGAAGGATGAAATGCTTATTTCCGGGGTATCCTGCCCCTGTAGGAGCACGAATTTGGGCTGTGTGGACGAAATATCATCCACCACAAGGTACGCGTAAAAGGACTTTACTATGGAGCTTTTCTCAACGGATGCGGTTATTATAACCACGCCCTCTCTGTTCTTATAAAGCTTGCCGTCCTCAACGTATGCAATGGGCTCGGCAACGCCGTTATAAGCGGAGCCGTCAAGCTCCAGATAACTTTCGCAGCTCCATATTATCTTGCTGTTCGTTGCGTTTGCGGGATAGGTGGTTGCGCTGAGCTCTATGCCTTCTGCCCAAGCGGACTCGGTGCACTCAAACGCCTCCTGCTCCTCGTACTCCCAATTTATATATTCAACGGCGAGATCTATCGCCAGCTGAACGGTTCTGGAAAAGCCGAACGTGAGGAGCATTACGATTATAGGCATTATCATTATCAAGCTTAAAATACGCTTTTTCAAATTCTTATCCTCCTCATTCTTTCACCGAGGTTTCTCCTCAGCCTTAAAACGGCTATACCGCAGTCAATAAGGCATACAGCGAGCGCGATAACGAGTATTCCGTTTATATCGCCGATTGCCAGAGCAAAGCTTGAAACCTTCATAACAAAATCGTTTGAAACGAGGTTGCCGAAGGATGCCGCTGCGTGCAAAACAAAGCAAATACCCCCTAAAACGAAGGAAAACAGCAATGCGCGCACTACGGCGGACGAAACGTTGCCGTTATCGCCTGCAGCTTTGGTTACAACGGGGTTGTTTATATCCTTTGATACTAAGTGCATTATCGATGCCGCCGCCGCGCTGAAGGCTATCAGAAGGACCATAAAGCCCTCGAACGGGGTGAGCGTTTTGGTTACGCACAGCACGATTACAGATAAAAGCACCGATATAAATGCTACGGCAAGGGCAAACAAAACCTTTGTCCACACCTGCTTTTCGTAACTTACGGGTATTGTTTTGACTATCATAATTCTGTTCTCCTCACGGGAGATAACGTCACCCGCGAAGGTATTACAAACGCATGCAAACATTATGAGAACGAGAATTGCAAAGGGCACTATAAATCCGCCGCCGAGGAGCTTTTCAACAAGCTCGTTCAAAACGCCTATCGTGAGATAGCAAAGAGCGGGAAGGGTTAGCACTACGGACACGTAAGAGAACATGTAGGTAGGGTTCCTGAATACCTCGGTAAATTCCTTAAACCACAGCGCGCCCACAGGGGTACGAAGGGTGTTTTTGTGCTCCTTTGCGGGCTTGGACATCCTTGCCGTGCTGGATTTTAAGTAGGACAGATAGAAATGCGAGCTTACGAAATATGCGCCTACTGCAGCGCCGCCCGTAACGGCAAGCACAATGAGCATATCGAGCAGCCTGCCCGAGAGGAAGTTGCCTATCTGCAAGGAATAGAACATAAATCCGGATGCCCTGCGAAGACCATCTGCAACCTGCTTATTGAAGATGAACTTCAACCTGTTGCCGAGCAGCATATCCGAAACCACACCGAGAACCTTTGAGTAGGCGAGGAACACTATGCCGAAGAATATTATCGAGATCAAAAAGATAAGCACGGGCTTAGATAAAAAGAACTTTTTGACCTTGATAAAGAAGGGCGAGATGATGGCGGACATGGAAACGATGAACAGCGACGCGAGCGCAACGGAAAGCACAACGCCAAAGTAGAACAGCACGCCGCACTCGCTCATAATTCCGTAAGCAACCATAACGGGCACGAGGAAGAAGCAGGAGTTTACAAGCTCCTTTATCCAGAGCGCCGTGAGCTTTGCAGCCAGCATGGTCACGTTAGATATGGGCAAGGGCAGAATAACCTTTGCATCGTCACCGCCGTAAAGAACGTTACCCGTTCTTGATACGGACATTATTATCTGCGCCACTATCGCGAGCGCGACAAACAGTATCAGCACCTCGTTTTCAAGGTTCAGCGAGGTGAATTTTGACTGAAACGCAACGAACAGATATACGAATAACACGAGAAACAGGCCACTTATCAGCACGGACATGACCGTTCCGACAACGTCCCTCTTCTTTCCCCTGTTATCGCCGAACAGCTGCGTTACCAGCTCCTTTCGGAGAAGAACGTTAAATAGTTTCATCGTTTTCCCCCGTAAGCGCAAAGAAGTACTCCTCAAGAGTTCCCTGATTGCTGTTTTTAAACTCTGCTATATCGAGAATACCCATCGGGTTGCCGTGGTGTATAATCACTGCCTTGTTGCATATTCTCTCAACTACGTCCAGGTTATGCGAGGAGAAGAACACCGCGTTGCCCTTTGCTGCGTGGCTGATCATCGCTTGCTTAACCTGATGCATCATAACTACGTCAAGGCCCGTGAGAGGCTCATCGAGAACCCAAACGGGCGGCTCGTGAACAAGCGACGCTATAAGGCAGATCTTCTGCTTCATACCGTGCGAGTAGGAGCCGATGTATTTATCGAACGCATCCTCTATACTGAACTGCTTTTTCAAGCGGTCGATGCGCTCGTTTCTTTCGCTTCCCATACCGAATACGTCTGCAATGAAGTTTACGTACTGACGGCCGGTCATCTTCTCGTAAACAGCGTGATCATCCGAAACAAAGCCGATGCACTGCTTTGCGGCAATGGGCTCCTTGTTGATATCGTGACCGCAAACGGTAATCTCGCCGTCAACAAACGGCAGCTGACCGGTAAGGCACTTTATAGTGGTGGATTTTCCCGCACCGTTTCTGCCTATAAACCCATAAATGTCACCGGGCATAACCTCGAGATTAAGCCCGTTTACAGCCCTTACGTTAGAGCCGTCGTAAACCTTTACGAAGTCCTTTATCTTTACGATAGGCTGTGTATTGCAGGTGAAGTTGTCTTCGGTTTTATTTACATTTATATCCATAATCAGTTAAACCTTGCCCTTTGGCTTTATCGTATATTTCCCCAAAATAATCTTTAGCGGCGGAAGCAAGCCTCCGCCGCCTTGATTAGTAGATTAAATTAGTGCTTTCTGCTCCTGATTGCAGCAAATGCAGCTGCTACGAGAGCGATTCCGCCCATAAGGGATGCGCCCATATCGAGGCCACAGCCCATTCCGCCCTGAGCTGCACTGGAGCTCGAGGTGGGATTCTGCGTTTTTGCCTTTACGGTGAGGGTGCCTGAAACGTACTCAACGTCTGCACCGTCAACGGTAGCTGCACCCGTTACGGTTACGGTGTGCGTACCTGCGGGAAGAACGCTCGTCTGTGAGCCAAAGCCCTTTACGCTGAAGGTAAGGCCGAGTGCCTCGAGGTTAGTGAACTCGCTGCCGTCGTAGGTCTTTACGGTTACGGTAAAGGTTGCGTTCTCGCCCTGCGTGATCTCGATAGAATCAACGGTTACGGTGATGAGTGCCTTTACAACCATTTCAACGTTATAGGTTTCTGCGCTGTATTCGTACCTTGAAGCGAACTTATCGGTTGCATCGAGCCTGATGCTTACCTGATAGGTGCCGGGTGCTGCGGTTGAGGTTACGGCGTTGCCGTTAAGGGTATAGGTAACAACCCACTTTGCACCTGTTTCAGCAGAGGTATCGGGGATCTTGTGGCTTTCCTTATCGTAGCCGGATGCGCTTTCAAGTGCGGTGAAGTAATCAACAGATTCACCGGTGTAAGGCGTGGTTACGTTTGCAAAGGTGTAGTTAAGAGCCTTTTTGCTTACCGTGTAGGTAGCGGTTGCGGCTAAAACGAGGCCGTCTTCTCCGATAACGCCGGAGTTAAAGTATTCGTCGTTATTTCTTACGATCGCGCTTACGGTGTATTCAGCGGGATCGAGAATAACACTATAGTAGCCGAGGTCGTTCATCTCTCTCTCGGTGTAGGTTTCGGTGGTGCCGTCATCAAGCCTTCTGGTGAACTGGAAGAGTTCGCCCGTTGCGTTGTTCTTGAAGGTGAGGTTGATCTTGTAGTTAGGCGTGATGCTCTTGGAAAGGAAGATCTGATATGCGTTTCCGTAAGTGGAAGCCATTTCAGTATTCTTGAAAGAAACGGATTTAATATCGTTTGCGCCGGTTGCAACGTACTTGCCGATAGCGCCCTCTGCGGTGATATCGGTGCGGAGTGCGCCGGTGTAGCCGATGTAATCGCCGTAAACGCCGTTTACAGCAGTTACGTCGCCGGTGTTCTCTACGTTCTGAACGGAAGAGAGATTATCCGAAATATAGCCTGCAATACCGCCAACGTAGCTTGCGCCTGCCTTTGCGGTTACGTTACCGTTGTTCGCGCTGTCCTTAATATCAACGCCGGATTTCTGATAGAAGCCCGCACAGCCTACGATACCGCCTGCGTACTTGCCGTTTTCCAAAAGGGTGATGTCACCGTTGTTCTCGCAGCCTTCAACGAAAGCCTTGATAGCGTCGTTAGTGCAGGAAACGGTGCCGAGAAGTCCGCCAACGCCGGTGTAGCCGGTTACGGACGCGTTGTTCGTTACGTTTTTGAACTTGATGTTACCGCCGTTGATGTAGTTGTTACATACCATATCGAAGTAGCCAACGATACCAACCTTGGTTCTGCCCTTGATAGAACCGTTTACGGTGAGGTTTTCAACCTTGATGTCCTCTGCCATTTCGGATACTACGGAAATAATACCGATGCAGTAGCCGTTGGGAGCATCGATATTTACGGTGAGGGAGTGTCCGTCACCGTTGATACCGCCACGGTAGGGGAAGAATTCCTGCTTGCCGAGGCCGTAGAACTGGGATGCGTTGCCGTTTGCATCGCCATCCAAAACGATATCAGCACCGAGCTTAACGCTGGTTGCGAGGGTGTTGAGGATGGAAAGCTCGGTGGGCTGGTTGGTTTCCTTATCGATAAACTTTGCGGGGATTGCGGAGTTGATTATTCTTGCAAAGCTCTCAAACTCCTCCTCGGTGCTTACGGCTACAACGCTGTACGTGCTGGTAACCTCGGTTACGTTGCCGTCTACGTTTTCGCTAACGCTCTTTTCGGAAACCTTTTCCATGGTGAGGTAAGAGATATCCTTATAAGCGTACATGGAGTTGAAGCTGTCCGTTTCAAACTCGGTGATAAATCTTGCGTTTGCCTTATCGAAGCCGTCGATATAACGGTAGGAGCCGTCCTTAAGGGTGAAGCGAACAACGGGTGAACCGTAGTTAGCCATAATACCCTCGTCGTTAACGCTGGCTACGGTAACGGGATCCATATTTACAACGCACTTGAAGGAATAAACGGTATTGTCACCCTCTTCCTTGGTGGTGTAGCTGCTTTCAACGCTGTTGGTCTTATCGCCGTTTACGTTGAAATACTCGATCTTATCGATCTTGGAAACCTCTGCCGTGGGGATGGTGAAGGTGTAGTTAGCGGTGCTGTTTACAACGCTGCCGCCACCAAACGCGCCACCGTTATAGCCGAGGAACATTCCCCAGTAAGCGTAGTTTGATGCAGACGTGAAGCCCTGAAGAAGGTTTACGGTGCCCTCAAACTGGCTGTTGATAACCTTGATGGGGTTTTTGCCGCTTGCATTTGCAAAGCCTGCAACGTTCTGGTTTGCGGTAGAGGAAACGTCTGCCGTAACCTTAACGTTATCAATGGTGCCTACGCCGTGGTTTACAACGGCTGCTACTCTGCCCGTTCCTTTTACGGTGCCCGCTACGGTAAGATTTTTAACAACGCCCTGTGCAACGTTGCCGTTCATTTTACCGAACTCACCGATAAGACCAACGGAGTTGTTTACGGTTACGGTGTGGCCGTTACCGTCGAGAGTGCCGGCAAACTTTGCTACGTACTCACCGCTTGCAAGAGTGATATCCTGCGTGAGAACGTAATTGCCTTCTGCTTCCATTGCGAGAAGCTGCTCTGCCGTGCTGATCTCGGTTGCGCCGTCTGCAAAGGCGATGGTGCCAAGGCCTATTGCACTGCACGCGGTAAGAGCAACTGCAAGTAATGCTACAAATAGTTTTTTCATGGTTTTCTCCTCAATTCCATTCGGATGTTTTCACATATAGTATACGTGATGCCGTGTGGAATTATAATTTTATATATTATATATAATATATTGCGCGATGTCAAATAAAAAATATGATAAAAATCAACAAAAAAGTCGACCAAACGACCGACTATCAATAAAATATCACAAAATTTTGCGCGTTTTTTCGCGAAAGAGGGGGTTTTTTAAATTAGACGTGAAGAAAAATTCTCATGCAAAAAAAAGCTCGGAAATTTCCTTTGGCGTCGCTCCGACGATAAATCTGCCGACGCTGGCAATTGCCTCCTCTACGTGCTGTTTTGAGTACAAAATGCCGTTTAACATGCGATTTAGGCCACTAATTTCATCAATGGAGAAAAAATCGCCGGTAATAGACACGTCACAAAGCCTCCCGCCGGAAACGTTAAACGACGCCTTAACCGTGCCGAAATCAAAGCGCTTTTCAGCAACGATCTCTGCCTTGGGGGAGCTGCCTACGTTCCACTCAAAGGTGGAATATTTGCTTTTTACCAGCCCGTTTATATTCTCTATCATATCGGAGGTGAAGAAAAATTCCTCTGCCCCGCTTTTAAGATACTGCGAAAGCCCCTGCATAAATTCGCCGACGGACATGGGCGAAGGAAGGTGCTCCAAAACGTTGGTCACCCTTGCTCTGTTGGACTTCACGCCCTTGCTTTCAATTTTGAATTTGTGCGGTTTAAGCGCGTTTTCGAGCACTTCTTTATCTGTATTGAACAGAATTGTGCCGTGGTGCATTATGCGGTTTTTATACACACATTGGGCGTTGCCCGATATTTTTTTGCCGCAAACGGAGATATCGTTGCGACCGGAAAACTCCGCCGTTACACCAAGAGTGGCGAGATAACCTATAACTCCCTCGGTAAAGTAGCGGTAGTTATCGCGATCCGCACTGAAGCTATCTATTATGGTATAACAGACGTTGTTGAGATCGTGATACACTGCGCCCCCACCCGTTTGCCTGCGAACGACCTTTATGCCGTTTGCATCGGTGTAGGCAAAGTTGACCTCCTCCGCCGTGTTTTGATTTACGCCCACGATTACAGACGGGGCATTTTGCCAAACGTAGATAAACCTCTCCCCTCTGCTTTTGAGCAAAAACTCCTCGCTGGCGAGGTTAAAGCACGGATCGTTAGATATTCCGTTTATAAAATAAATTTTCTCTTCCATACCGTTTTTGTGCGATTTAGGGCATATTGCTAAAAGGGCAGACGTTTGCCTGCCCTTTTTCAAAGTGCTTTTTACAGGTTATTATACACCCTTCTTAGCGCAACGGAGAATCTCTGCATCCGAGGTGTTGGTTTCGGAAACGTGGCCGTCAAGCTTCATGATCTTATCGTTGATGTTATCGATAATCCAGCTTGCCTGCGGGAAGAATTCAGCATCGAACTCATAAGGAGGAGTGATCCAGTTTTTAGCACCAACAACAACGGCAGGTGCATCGAGATAATCGAAGCAGAGCTCGCTGATCTTGGTTGCCATATCGTTGAGGATGGAGCCGCGTGCGCATGCATCCGAAGCGAGAACGATCTTGCCGGTCTTCTTAACGGATTCAACAACCTTCTCATAGTTGAAGGGAACGATGGAGCGTGCGTCGATAACCTCTGCCTCTACGCCGTATTTCTCGGATAGGATCTTTGCTGCATCGAGAGCGCGGTAAAGAGTTGCACCGATGGTAAGGATGGTGATATCGCTACCCTTACGCTTGATATCGGGTTCGCCGAACGGAATTTCGTAGTATCCTTCGGGTACGCCGCCTTCATGGAATTCCTCGCCCTTATCGTAAATTCTCTGGCTTTCAAAGAATACTACGGGATCGGTGCCGTTGAGTGCTGCGTTCATAAGGCCCTTGCAATCGTAAGGAGTTACGGGGAAGCAAACCTTAAGTCCGGGAATATGTGCGGGGAGAGCAACCCAATCCTGGGAGTGCTGTGCGCCGTACTTGGAGCCAACGGATACACGGAGAGTTACGGGCATTTTGAGGATGCCGGAGCTCATTGCCTGCCATTTAGCGAGCTGGTTGAAGATCTCATCGCCTGCACGACCCATAAAGTCAGCATACATGAGCTCTACGATTACGCGGCCGCCGCAGAGGCCGTAACCAACTGCAGAGGATACGATAGCTGCCTCGGAAATAGGCGAGTTGAAAAGTCTGTGATAAGGAAGTGCCTCGGTAAGTCCTCTGTATACAGCGAACGCGCCGCCCCAGTCACGAACGTCCTCACCGTAGGATACGAGCGTGGGATCCTTATAATATCTGTCTATGATAGCCTCAAAAAGACCGTCGCGGATGTTGTAAGCCTTGATCTTGGAAACGGGCTTGCCGTCCTTATCAAATGCGAAACGGCTCTTGCCTGCGATCTGCTGAACGCGGGGATTCTCTTCCATGGGCACCTTAACGTCGGGCTTGCGCTCGGGATCCATGGATTCAACCTGACCGTTGGAGAACATGAGGTTTTCAACGTAGTAGGGATCCTTCTTGAAGTCATGATAGGGAGAAACCTCGGGATCAGCTGCCATCTTGCAGATCTTGAGCATTCTTTCGCCGATAGAGCCGAGGATGTCATCGAACTTACCGTTCTTTTCAACCTTCGCGTCAACGAGGCCCTTACGATAAGTGATGAGCGGATCAACCTGCTGCCATGCTTCCACCTCTTCCTTGGTTCTGTAGGACATGCTGTCCGAAGGAGAGTGACCGCCGAAACGGTAGGTAACAACGTCGAGGAGAACGGGACCTTCGCCCTTGAGGAGGATCTCCTTCTTTCTCTTCATTGCGTCGATTACTGCAAGAGGATTGAAGCCGTCAACTCTTTCAGCATGCAACTGAGAGGGAGAAATACCTGCGCCAAGACGAGCGAGGAAATCGTACGCCATGGTTTCGCCACGGGTCTGACCGCCCATACCGTAACCGTTGTTGAAGAAGTTGAAGAGGATGGGAAGACCGCCCTTCTTCTCCCAAAGCTGAGTGAGCTGATCCATAGAAGCGAAGTTCATGGACTCATATACTACGCCGCAGCCTACAGCACCGTCACCTACGTTAGAGATAACGATACCGGGCTTGTCGTTGCACTTTTTATAGAGAGCTGCGCCCATTGCGATGGGTGCGCTGCCGCCTACGAGTGCGTTGTTGGGGTAAATTCCGAAGGGGAGGAAGAATACGTGCATGGAGCCGCCCATACCCCTGTGGAAGCCGGTTCTTCTTGCGAAGATCTCTGCGAGTGCGCCGTAGAGAAGGAAGTCTGTAGCGAGGTCCTTAACGTTGCCGGTCTTGTTGCCGGTTTCAACAGCGCGGAGAATTTCACCGCCCTCGAACTCCTCCATTATCTTCATGAGCTCTGCATCGGGGAGCTTATGGATAGAAGAAAGACCGCGAGCCAAAACCTCGCTGTGTGAACGGTGTGAACCGAAGGTTATATCGTTTTTATCGAGGATGAACGCCTGACCAACGGCAGCTGCTTCCTGACCCATGGAAAGGTGTGCGGGGCCGGGATAGGAGTGCTTGAAGCCTGCGTACTCACCCTGTACCTTAATGGAGTAAATCATGCTCTCGAACTCACGGAGAGTTGCGATATCGGTGAACATGGTTACGAGTTCTTCTTTCTTAAAGTTTTTCTTCTCCTCGGCAATCGTCTTGTTGTACTGGTTTACCGGGATGTCCTCAAAATGGATCGAACCGCTCTGTCTGATAAAATTCGGATCGATAAATTGACTCTTAGGCATTTTATATTTTCTCCTTGATTATTTTTATTTTTAATGTGCCGGCAGCGCTAAAAGAGGAAAAACCCCTTTTTTCGCACAAAAACGGCTATTTATGTTATTCGCTCCAAATGGTTTCGCGAATGATTTCACATACGGTAGGATGCGGGAATACGAGCTTCTTGATAACCTCGATATCAACCTCAAGATCAATGAGCGCGGATACTGCAACGATATATTCGCTTGCGTACGATCCAACGACGTGTGCACCGATCAAGGTGTTGGTCTTGGTGTTTACAACAAGCTTGCAGATACCGGAAAGATCGGTGTTC
>JAFVXM010000119.1 GCA_017501205.1 Clostridia bacterium | reverse complement strand
TAAAAAATCAAAGTATTCCGACTGGTTCTGTTTTAACACTCATCCCACCGAGTACGATAGCTGGTGGGGCATAAAAACTTTGCCTCAAACCAACGAGAACAGCCCCTCTTTCAGGGAGTTTGTTTGTGGAGAAAACGGCGTTTTACGCCACTATTTGCGCCTTGGGGCATCCGGCTGGAGGCTGGATGTGGTTGACGAGCTGCCCTCGGACTTTGTGGATGAGATACGCTCTGCAATAAAGGAGGAAAAGCCGGATGCCGTCGTTATCGGCGAGGTTTGGGAGAACGTTACCGATAAAATTGCTTACGGCTTCAGAAGACGTTATTTTCAGGGCGGAGAGCTTGATTCGGCTATGAACTATCCGCTCAAAAACGGCATAATCAGCTATATGCTTTCGGGCGATTGCTCGGAGCTTGTTTCCGTTATCAGAACGCAGACGGACGATTATCCTGCGGCTGCGCTCAACTGCATGATGAACCTTCTCGGCACTCACGATACGCCGAGGATAGTGAACGTTTTGAGCGGCGTAAAAATGCCCGAAACGCGCGAGGAGCAGGCGGCGCTCACTCTAACGGACGAGCAGCTTGAGCTTGGTATAAAAAGGCTGAAGATCGCATCTGCAATAGAGTTTACGCTTTACGGCGTACCCACCGTTTACTACGGTGACGAGGCGGCTATGACCGGCTGGAAGGATCCGTTTAACCGCGGCTGTATGGACTGGGAAAAGAAGGGCGAGCTTTTTGATTGGTATGCCCGTCTTGGTGAAATACGCCGTATATCGCAGGTTTTTGCGAGTGGTGATACAAAAATAGAGGTTGCGGGCAAGCGCGTTCTCGTATTCTCTCGCACGAGCGGAGATGAGAAGATATACACCGCCGTAAACCTTGCACCCTTCCCTGTAGAGCTTAATTTTACGGGAGTTGTTAAGGAGCTTCTTGGCGGAAAGAGAGGTAAGAGCGTTGTGCTTAAGCCCGAGTCCGTTGCAATAATTAAGGAGAGATTATGAAGGCTGTAATTCAAAGAACGAGAGCAACTCGGCTGTCTGTTGACGGCAATCTTATATCGGAAATATCCGCAGGGCTTGTGGTGTATCTCGGCGTTGCCGTGGGCGACACGGCAGATAAGGCCGATTACCTTGCAAAAAAGATAGCTAACATGCGAATTTTTGAGGATGAAAACGGCAAGATGAACCTCTCCGTTCTCGATAAAGGCTACGAGATACTTAGCGTTTCGCAGTTCACGCTGCTTGCCGATACCTCTCACGGTAACCGTCCGGGCTTCACGGGCGCGGAAGCTCCCGATAAGGCAAAGCCTATGTACGAGTACTTTTGCGAGAAGCTCGCATCGCACGGGGTTAGCGTAAAGCGCGGAATCTTCGGTGCGGATATGAAGATAGAGCAGTATAACGACGGCCCCGTTACTATCGTTATGGAAATATAACCCCCCTAAAACGCATAAAAACGCCATGAAAATCACAGAGGGAGCAAAAAGCATCCTAAAAAAACTGAAGAGTAGCGGCTATGAGGCTTACGTTGTTGGCGGCGCTGTGAGAAACAGCCTGCTCGGCAAGCCCTACGCCGATTACGATTTTACCACGTCTGCCACGCCGGAAGAAATTCTCGGCGTTTTTTGTGATTGCAATACCTTTGCTCCCGGCATAAAGCACGGCACCGTTTGTGTGGAGATAGACGGAGAGGTGTACGAGATAACGTCCTTCCGCTCCGACGGGGAATACGCAGATAGCCGCCACCCAAGCTCCGTAAGCTTTGTGCGCTCGCTGGATGAGGACCTTTGCCGCCGTGATTTCACCGTTAACGCCATGTGCTTTGACGGGGAGAGGATCATAGATAAGCTTGGCGGCAGAGAGGATTGCAGGGATAAGATCATCCGCGCGATAGGTGATCCCATCCGCCGCTTTGAGGAAGATGCGCTTAGAATCTTGCGCGCGTTAAGGTTTGCCTCAAAGCTTTCGTTTAAAATAGAGGAGAACACCAAACGTGCGATTTTTGCGCGAAA
Source organism: Clostridia bacterium (assembly GCA_017501205.1). Taxonomy (GTDB): domain Bacteria; phylum Bacillota; class Clostridia; order Christensenellales; family Borkfalkiaceae; genus RGIG3732. Next base: position 7,015 of record JAFVXM010000119.1, on the reverse strand, counting down.
AAGGCTACTAAATAATATTTCTGCCGAGAGAATCGCCGCAGAGCTCAGTGAAATACTGCTTGGCGAGAGCTGCGAAGAGGTCCTTTTGGAGTACGCGGAGATCATTTGCGAGGTTATCCCCGAGCTTGCCCCGTGCATTGGCTTTGATCAGAAAAACCGCTATCACACGTTTGACGTTTACGGGCACAGCGTCCGCGCGGTGGGGCATACCCCGCCCGTTTTGGAGCTTCGCCTCGCCGCCCTTCTGCACGATATCGGAAAGCCCTCAACCTTCCGCATGGGCGAGGACGGTCAAGGGCATTTTTACGGCCACGCGAGGGTTAGCGGTGAAATTGCAAACAGCGTCCTTTTAAGGCTCAAGCTTCGGGCCGCGGTGAGGGAAGAGGTGGTAAGGCTTATTGCCTTTCACGATTATCCCATCGTGCCGCCCGAGTCCCCTGATGACGACAAATATCTTCTTCGCAGCCTCAATAAATTCGGTGAAAAAACTCTCTTCCGTATTTTGGATATAAAGCGTGCCGATAACCTCTCAAAAGCCCCGTTTACCGCCGCGCGCATAGCGGAGATAGACGCGCTTTCGGATAGGCTCCGTGCGCTTCTTGATAAAAAACCGTGCTTTGATATCAGAGCTCTTGCCGTAAACGGCAGGGATATGACGTCGCTCGGCTTTAAGGGAAGGGAAGTGGGAGAAAGGCTCGAGATGCTCCTTTCCGCCGTTATCGAAGGCAGGGTTGAAAACGATAGAGAAAAGCTTATCGAGTACGTAAAAACCACCTAAATCACACAAAAACGACATATTTTCTATGGCGAGGGGAGCATTTCTCCTCGTTTTTTTGTGTGGCGGTCAGATTTTGTTTTTTTTACTTTGCGGTTTAAAATTTCAAATAATCATAAAACTAACAGTATGGCATTGCGCGCGTTATAAAAATTATTTATATATATAAAAAATTCAGTTTATACATTATAAAATGATTGACAACGAGCGGCTGTTTTTGATAAAATTAAAATACTGTTTTTTTAGCGCCTATATATTATAGCGTGCGTATAGCGCGTGGGCGCAAGCAGTGAGGGGAAAAAAGGACGTATGATAGGGGCTCACGGGGATAGTGCGCCCTTTTTGCGCTAAATAAGGGCAAAGAGATGCACCTTGCCCAAACAAAACAAAGATAAAAAGCAGTCGTTTGCGGAAAGAGAGCCGCCTGCGACTGATAAGGAGACATAAAAGATGATACTCAAAAAGACACGCACAGCAAAGATCTTGGCTTTTGCGATGGCCTTCGCGCTTTCTGTAAGCTTCTTCTTGGCAGATTTCACGTCTGTTAAGCAGTCGGCACAGGCGAGCGTACTCTACACTCCCACCGTAAGGGACGTTACGGGCGAGGTAGATCTTTCCGGCCTTCGCGAGGCAAGCTTTAACGACAAGGCACTTTCCGCTCCCAAAAAGGCAAACGAGGATAAGTGGGTGATCGTAGGGCTTTCAGGCAAATCCATGCTCGAGAGTATGGATGAGCACGGCTACGGCTCGCTTGACGAATTCTCCGCTTCCACCGTGGGTAAGCTCACGGCGAGCGATATTGCATCCGAGCAGAAGAGATTCTTAAACCGCCTCACGTACGACGGAATTCAGTACGAGTACAAGTATTCGTACTCTACCGTAGACAATGCGGTTGCAATTAAAGTAAACTCCGCTTATATCGAGAGGTTAGAGGGCATGGTTACGGTTGATACCGTAGTCGTTTCCAACACCTATCTCTATCCCGAAACCACCACCGCAACCGGAGATAACGCCGTTCATAACGACACCTTCGTTTATGAAACGGGTATTTACAACTCGTCCGAGATAATCAGCGAGTACGGCTATTCGGGCGACGGTATGGTGGTTGCAGTTCTCGATACCGGCCTTGACTATACTCACTCCGCTTTCCAAACTCTTCCCGCCGACCTCGATAAGGTTGCCATTACGGAGGAGGACGTTCAGGGCTTCTTGAACCCCGCAGACGAAAAGAATACCCTCATGGCTGTAAAGCGTGCTGCCGCAAAGGGCAACACCTTGACGTACAGGGATCTTTACCTCAGCGCGAAGGTTCCGTTTGCATTTGACTATGCAGACGACGATACCGACGTTTACAACACCTATTCCAGCCACGGCACGCACGTTTCGGGTATCGTTGGCGGTATAGACGATCACTACACCGATAAGGACGGCAACTACGTTGATAAGCAGTTTATCGGCGTTGCGCCCAACGCGCAGATTATTTCCTGTAAGGTATTTACCGACGATCTTGACGACGAGATTCTCGGCGGTGCTGAAACCTACGATATCCTCGCCGCTTTGGAGGACTGTGTTATCCTCGGCGTAGACGTTATCAATATGTCGCTCGGCTCCTCTTCCGGCTTTACCGAAACGCAGGGCGATGAGGAAGGCGATTATATCGACGAGGTTTACACCAAGATTCAGGATGCAGGTATAAGCCTTATCTGTGCGGCAAGCAACGATTACAGCTCCGGCTACGGCGGCCCCTTCGGTACCAACCTTGCGTCTAACCCCGATGCAGGTACGGTAGGCGCGCCCTCCACCTACGGCGCTGCACTTTCCGTTGCAAGTATTAACGGTCAGAACTCCGATTACCTCGTAGGCAACAAGAGCCTTGGTGGAACCCACGGCGGCGTAGCCGTATTCTACGAGGAAGCCAACGATGAAAACGGCCTCCCCTACGATTTCGCAGAGGGCATGCTCGCCATTGCAAAGAAGTTAAATTCAGACGATAACCCCAACAACGATATAAAGGATTACACCGAAACCACCGCTACCTTCGAGTACGTAGTAGTAGGCGGCGTAGGTAAGGCTGCCGACTATACCGGCACCGTTTCACGTCTTCTCGACGATAAGGATAACCCGCGTATTGCACTTATTTCCCGTGGTGACAACACCTTTAAGGAAAAGGTTGAAATTGCAATGCAGATGGGCGCGATCGGCGTTATTATCTACAACAACGTTGCAGGTAAGATCAGGATGTCGCTCGGTGAGATAGAGGATCCCTGCCCTGCAGTATCCGTAAACCTTGAGGCAGGCACCTCGCTCGTTCTCGGCGCAGGTGACACTAAGGATAAGAGCAGATATATCGGTGAAATAACCATTGATACCTCTCTCTCCGCAGGCCCGTTCATGAGTGACTTCTCGTCCTGGGGCCCCACTCCCGATCTTAAGCTCAAGCCCGAGATCACCGCACACGGCGGCGAAATAACCTCTGCCGTTCCCGGCGGTTACGACGAGCAGAGCGGTACGTCCATGGCAGCTCCGAATATGGCGGGCGCAATGGCTATTATCAGGCAGTACGTTAAAGAGGAGTTCAACCTCGGCGATTCCATCGCGGATAGGAGGGAGATAACCAAGCTCTGCAACCAGCTTGCAATGAGTAACACCACCATCGCGTACGATCCTGAGGGACTTCCTTATTCCCCCAGAAAGCAGGGCTCCGGTCTTGCAAACCTCTCTAACATAATCAAATCCAACGCGTATATCACCGTTGAGGGCACGGATAAAACCAAGCTCGAGTACGGCGACGATAAGAACCGCACCGGCGAATACACCTTTGAGTTCACCGTTGTAAACAAGGGCAAGGAAGCACTTTCCTTCAATCCCACCTCTATCGTAATGACCGAAACCCTCTCTATCGACGGCCTTGCCGTTGCGGAGAAGGCACACCTCTTTGAGGACTGCACCACCACTTATACTGTCAACGGCGCAGCACATAGCGGCGCAATCAGCATAAATGCCGGCGCAAGCGCGGTTATCGGCGCAAAGATCGTTCTCACCGAGGAAGAAAAGAAGTATATCGACGATCGCTTTGAAAACGGCATGTACGTTGAGGGCTTCTTCAAGCTCGTATCTGCCGATGCTGAAAAGCAGAACGATATTTCCGTACCCTTCCTCGCCTTCTATGGGGATTGGACTGACGGCAACCTTCTCGACTACTCCGTTTACGAGTTAGCCGAGATAGAGAAGGATACCTCCAAAACCGAGGAAGAAAAGGAGAAGGAGAGCGTTTTCGCAACCTCGCCCTACACCTCGTATCACGATGATTATATTCTCCCCATGGGTACCTTTATTTACGCCCTTCCCGACGATGCTGATCCCGTTTACGCAGAGGAGAAGTTTGCAGCAGTTTCCGGCTACAACCTCTATTACGGCGAAGACGAGAACGGCAACTACCGCACCACTTGGGAGCTTCGTATGCTCTACGCAGGCCTTTTGAGGAACGCGAAGAGGGTAGATTACACCCTTACCAACATGGATACGGGCGAGCTTCTTTTGGAGGACAGCGCACACCGCGTTTCCAAGGCACACTCGGGCGGCGGTAGCACGAGGCCGGGCTTTGTGGAGCTTGAAATAGATCCCAAGGAATACGGCTTCAGAAACAACACCCAGTATCAGATGTCCTTTGACTTTGACTTTGAGTACGTTGACGTAAGCGGCGAAAAGACCGTTAAGAGCGATAACTTCACCTTCTCGTTCTACGCCGATTACGACGCTCCCGTGCTCACCGATTCGAGCGTAAGGTACTATTACTATAAGGACGGCAAGACCACCAAGCGCAAGGTGTTCCTGGATCTTGACGTTTACGATAACCACTACGCGCAGTCAGTTCTTCTCTGCTACACGGACGAGGAGGATAATTACCTCAAGCTCGTAAACGATTACGTTACCCCCGTTCGCCAGAAGAACATCAACGGCACCACCACCGTTTCTATTGAAATAACCGATATTTACGATCGCTTTGACGGCGAGCTCTTCGTTCAGCTTGACGACTATGCTATGAACTATAAGGTTTACGGCTTGGATTTCGACAATATGAAGCAAAAGAGAATGCCCGCAGAGCTTTCTGTAGATCCTGCCGAGGAGAACGTAACCGTAGCCATCAACGAGATGAAGAAGGTTACCCCCGTTTACACCTCTCCCGCAGACATTGCAGATTTCGTTTGGACCTCTGCAGATGAGAGCGTCGCAATCGTTAAAAACGGCGAGATCGTAGGTGTTGCCCCCGGCGAAACCACCGTAACCGTATCCACCGTTGTTCCCGTAGATGAGGAGGGCAACCCCACGGCAGAGCCCTTGACCGCTACCTACAACGTTAAGGTAACCGATAGCAGGATAGAGCTTTCCTATCCCGCAATGAATTTTGGCATTATAAGAAACTCCAAGGATTCGTACGTTAAGGCAGAGGGGCTCGTAGAGGTTCACCCCAACGAGCAGTTCCAGCTCAAGCTCGAATACGATCCCTGGTATTATCCCACCGAAAACCTCACTATCGAGTGGTCTACCAGTAACGATAAGGTTGCAACCATCGATCAGGAGGGTAACGTGCACACCCTCAAGAAAGGCACGGCGATAATCAACGCCGTAATTAAGGGCACCAGCTATTCAACCGGTGTTACGCTCAAGGTTGGCGAGGAGTTTATCGTAAGCAATTACAGGCTCGTTGATTACCACGGCACGGGCGGAAAGGTTTATATCCCCACGGATATGAACATCTTCTACATCGAAACGGATGCGTTTAAGAATAACGACAATATTACCGAGATCGTCATCAACAAGACGGTTATGGAAATAAGAGAGCAGGCGTTCAGAGGCTGTACCGCACTCAAGAGGGTATCCTTCGTTGAATCCGAGCCTATGGACGTTGCAGACGCAGACCTCAATATGATCTTTGACGAGGCGTTTATCAACTGTACCGCACTTGAGGAGGTTGATTTCAGCAACACCAAGACCATCCTCGTGGGCAGAAGAGTATTCAAGAACTGTACCTCGCTCAATAGCCTCGGCGTGGATAAGAACGGCGTTTCGGGCGCAACCAAGCTCGGTACCGTTTCGGCAGAAGCGTTTGAGGGCTGCACCTCGCTTGAGGAAATTGATATCACCAGATTTAATATGTCCGGCAAGAACGTGTTTAAGGGCTGTACCTCTCTCAAAACGGTAAAGACGGCTGACTTCACGTCCATCGGCAACGGCATGTTCGAGGGCTGTACCGCTCTTGAAAGCATAGAGATCAACACCGCAAAGGTTGGCGCAAACGCATTTGAGGGCTGTGAAAACCTTGCAAGCGTAACCTTTAACGCAAACGGCTTAAACCTCGGCGCAAGCGCATTTGAGGGCTGTGGAAGCCTTGCAAGCGTAACCTTTAACGGCACGGTAAACAGCATAGGCGACCGCGCGTTTGCAGGCACCGCGCTTACAGAGGCCGTTATCCCCGCAGGGCTCACCTCTATCGGTGAAAGACTGTTTGACGGAGCTTCTATCACCAAGGCAGTTATCAAGAAGGGCGTTGATATTGAAAGCATCTACGCACTCGGCTCACCCTTTGCCGGCTTAACGCTCAGCGAGATTGCGGTAGAGGATAACGAAAAATACGCAACCGTTGACGGCTTTGTTTATAACAGCAGCAAAACCGAGATAATCCTCGTTCCCAACGGAATAGCTTCCTTTAACGTACCCGAAACGGTAACGTCGATTGCGGCAAACGCCTTCTACGGCAACATGAACGTTGTTGGCGTAAGCAAAAACGGCATAACCTTCAAGTCGGGCGCAGTAGAGGAGTTCACCGTTTCCTCGATAGGCGCTTACGCATTTGCGGCAAGCACGGTTGAAACGGCAGACCTCACAAACGTAATATTCGGTGACGGTGCGTTCAGCGAGTGCTTAGCACTTGAAACCGTAACCGTAAACTGCGCGGTTATCCCCGCACACGCATTTGAGAGAACGGAAGCTCTTACCACTCTTAACACCACCTCCGATCTCGTTCAGATATGCGACTATGCGTTTGCAAACACCGCACTCAAGAGCATTGATCTCAGCGCAGCTATCGTAGACGACAGCGCGTTTGCCTTCTCTAAAGTGGAGAGCGTTGTTCTCAAAAACGCAACTACCGTCGGTATAAGCGCGTTTGAGGGCTCGGCAGTTAAGTCCGTAGAGCTCGGCGCAGTAAGCTACATGGGCTCAAGGGCGTTCGCAAATTGT
>JAFVXM010000118.1 GCA_017501205.1 Clostridia bacterium | reverse complement strand
GATATGCTGACTAAAGTCAGCGTGATATTTTCGCTTTGCGAAAGTGATATGAAACCTATCGGTTTCGTGATATTCTATTCGCCATAAACTGTCCGCAGGACAATATCACTATGCGTAGCATAATATCACTGCGTAGCAATAGAACTCGCCGCAGGCGAATAGAACCGGCGTGATACTCCGTTAAGAGTATCACGCCAAATCCCGACTGACTTTTTTGTGTTTTATCGTTTTAAATTAAGCGCTTTAATATTACTCTTTCCAAGCGGGGAAAACGGACAAAAATGCTGCATCAAAACGGAGAACAAATGCTGCGTCTTGTGAGTTTATCTTGCCGTCACCGGTAACGTCTGCCACGGAAAAATCAAGCTTATCTTCGCCTATAAGACCTGCGTCATAGCGGAGAATGAAAGCCGCATCAAGGCTGTTTGCCCTGCCGTCACCCGTTACGTCACCAAGGTGCTTGAAGCTTGCGGTAATGGTGATGTCATCATCAACAGTGCCCTCGGTCTTATCCCAGCCTACGAAAACACAATTCTTGTCACAAGCAGGCTCGGGGGGAACGATAGCAGAAAGATCGGTGCCCTCTGCAAGAGATGAAGGGAGCGTGATCTTCTTTAAGGCGCATCCCGCGAAAGCATTTGCGCCTATACTGCTTATGCCCTCGCCTATAACCACCTCTTTTATAAACCGCGGATATTCGCTCCAGGGGAAGCTGTCCACAGCCCCAGTCCCCGTAATAACCAATTTTCCGTTTTTATCCAACACAAAGGTAGCGTTTTCGCCACAGCTTCCGTTCTCGTCCAGCCTTATAAGGTCAATGTTGGCTTTTTTAAGCTGCTCCTTGCGTTCCGTAAGCCTATAAATTATATTACCCACCTGTTCCTCTTCAAACAGCTCGGGCGTTTTGAATATATAAATAGTCTTAAACGGAGAGTACTCTTCCAAAAGCATCTTTTTTACATCGTAAAATCCGTTGGGCAGCACCACTTCGGAAGGAAGCTTTGTATTGAGGGAAAACCAGGTTATTTCAAAGAGCCCTTTAATATCATCAGAAAACTCCAAGGATCGAAGGTTGGGAAAATAGGAATCCGAAATGTTAAACAATTTTTCTCCCATAAACGCAAGCTTTGTGACCGAGTCACAGCCGTCAAAAGCGTAGAAACCTATAATATTTGACGCATAAACGGTTAAGGATTCTAAATTATTTGCACCGTAAAACGCATACTCTTCGATGCGCGTGGCACTTTCAATAGTAGAGAATTCCTTGTTTTCTTTACCCGCAGGATAAGAGTAAAGCGTGGTTTTGTCCTTTGAGTATAAAACCCCATCAACACTGCAATAATAGGGATTTGCACTGTCTACGCTTATATTTTTAAGCTTGAGGTTATTACCCAAAAATGAATTGTATGAACCGGGAGAGTCACTATGGTAATCAGAAGAGTGAAAGCCTAATCCTGCAGGTATATGAAGTTCCTCAAGAGCCTGGCAGTTAAAAAGCCCACCGCCTCCTATGCTTTTTATATTTTTAAGATCCAGCTTTTTCAAGGAAATGCAATCGCGAAAACAACCGGTGTTTATATACTCCAGCGTGGATGGAAAACTGACCGTAGCCAACGACGTACAGCCTGCGAAGGCACCTTCGCCAAGTCTGGTGATTCGCCCTGTAATATTTGCAACCGTCAACGCACTGCATCCGGAAAAAGCACGACTTCTCAACGTTTCCAACGACAATGGGAACTCTACCTTGCTAAGGGCAGTACACCCTTCAAAGGCATACCTGTCGATGATGGTTACCGAGTCGGCAAGCACAACCTGCTTTAAGTGCTTGTTGTTGCGGAATGCACTCTCTCCAACCGCAGTGACATTGCTTTCCATAATGTATTTTTCCGCAGTCTTGCCCGCAGGGTAACTTCTGATGGTGTAGGTGTTTTTGTAAGTGCCGTTTTCGTCCTTGTTCCTCTCGTACAGCACGCCGTCCTTTGATTTGAAGGCAACGTTATTGGAAGGGACTACGTATTTCTGTAGGTTACTGCACTTGAACGGAACATTCCATACGTCCACACAGGTGGAGGACAGGGTTATCTTTTTAAGGTTGGGCAGCTCGTCACCTTCAAATGTTGACGAATTTGACGCTGACAGCATCGTTATCCCTTCACTTAAGACTATCTCTTTGATTTCATCGGCATACTTGTCGGGGATTGTATATTGGTCAAGGGAAAAAATTGCAGCGCCGCTACCCGAAAAGTTGAGCAGACCGTTATCGTAAAGAGTCCATGTTACGGTGCTGCTTATCCGCCCTTGGTGGTAAGCGCTGGCGCTTTGAGGAAACGCGGCAAAGCAGCTTAAGCATATAAATAATGCTAAGATAAAAGATATTTTTTTCATCTAAAAGTCCTCCTTTAAGACTAATGTTACAGTTTGGTTCTCCTTGTCCGTTTTCAAATAGACGGTGTATTCGCTTCTGCCGTCGGTCAGCGCAATGGAAAGCCTTGTATATATGCCTTTTCCCTTTTCCGTTCTCTGCTCATAAGGGATGCCCTCGGCAGAATAATAAAGATCTATTTGCGGATAAAGCGCCAGCTCGTTGCTGTTTTTGACACAGCTTACCACGCCGTCGTTACCCGATACCGCCCGGTCGGTGTCGGCGTATTCGTTAAGTATAAGCCATACGCCCTCTACGCCCTCTTTCGTGTCAGCATCCAATATCCTTACGGTATAGGAGTGCTTTTTCAACTTGTAAAGCCTTACGGTAATATTACTTTCAAACACATCTGCCTCAAGCCTTTGGTCCGTATATCCCGTGCAAGTAAAGCTCAGCCCGCAAAAGTCATCGCCCTCGCCATTGTACTCTATTAGCGGCGGAATAGTTACTTTGCCGCTTGCATCGGTAAAATATCCGCCATCCACGTACTTGTATCTTGTCACGTGTACGTTGCTTACAGGCTCGCCCGTATCCGCATCCAGCACGGTAATATTGCAAGGGGCAAAGTCGTCTTTTTTATAGGTAGCTACATACACCCTTATCGGGTTTTCGGCGCCAAAGATGATTCTTTTATATTTAACCTCAACCGCCGCAGAGGTACAGGCAGAATAGGTTTCCGTACCGTTGAAGAAGAACGTGTATCTACCCTCATACACCTCAAACTTTGCCAAGCCGTTACTGTTGGTGGTTACGTAATCTATCTTATTGCCTTTTGCGTCACATAACCACACCGTCATACCGGCTTCACTTACGTAATCGATTGAAGAGTAGGAGCTCACTACGCTCCTCTTATCATAGACCTGTACGTAAACGGGTATTCGGTCAGTCTCCCTATATCTTTTGCAATCGTTTTCCGGATTCAATTTTTCGGCGGTTAGGTGTGTGTTTTGAAGAGATAAATGCTCCACAGGCGTGTTCGTGGGCGCGTCTTCCGACTCCGCCTCGGATTGCGTTTCTTCAGAGCTTTCCTCGGTGCTATCCTCCGCGCTTTCCTCGGTGCTATCCTCTGCGCTTTCCTCGGCGCTTTCCTCGGCGCTTTCCTCGGCGCTCTCCTCTGCGCTTTCCTCGGCGCTCTCCTCTGCGCTTTCCTCGGGGCTATCCTCTGCGCTATCCTCCGCGCTTTCCTCGGCGCTTTCCTCAGCGCTTTCCTCAGCGCTTTCCTCAGCACTTTGGTCGGTAACGCTTACACTGTCGCCGTCTTCTACGAAGTTTTCGTCACTGTTGGGGTTAGTTAAAAAGCAAACACCGATAGCCACGGCAACGGCAAGGCCGACAATAACAAGCCAAAGCTTTGCTTTTTTATACTTTATAACGTTTTCTATTCTTTGCTTAACACCAACCTCACCAAAAGCCACGCGGCAGGGAGAAAGTCCTACCCTGTCGGAGCATCCGTAGAAGATAGCGGTTGCATATTCCTTTTTGTAGGAGTCGGACCTTCCTTTTATAACCTTTTCATCACAGGCAAGCTCTATATCCTTACAGAAAAGTATATATGCCAACCAAACGAAAGGGTTAAACCAATGGATAGACAAAACAAGATACCCGAAAAGCTTTTGCAGATGGTCGCACCTTGATAAATGCATCTTTTCGTGCCTTATTATGATGTCGCGATATCTGTCATCAAGGCTTGACGGCAGATATATCCTCGGGTTTATTATACCCACTATAAACGAGGTGCTTATGTCGTCGCAAATTCTTATGCCGTCGCCAACGTCGATGCTGGGAGAAACGCGTTTTTTTAGCCTGAGATACTCCACGGCAAAATACGCGGCCATAACGGTAACCCCCGCTATCCAGACCATGCCCGCTATATCAAGAGGCGACAACGGTGCCCTCTCCTCAACCGCAGGAGTTTCCACGTCAGGCAAGGACGGCACGATGCCGACTGCCGACTGAAAACCATCGGGAGCCACCACGTCAGATGCGGGCGGTGTAACGCCGACTGCAGTATCAGAGTTGACGGAGACTTCCACGTCAACCGCAGGGGGAGCGTATTCCCGGTAGTCGCTCGGAATTGACGTTCCACCGTCTGATACCAAGCTGTAAGGCACCAGACTAAAGGGGCTTTCAATAAACACGGGGCACAGCAGCCTTATAGCTACCATAACCCACAGCGCCCCCCTCACGCTACCGGAAAGCTTTTTTAGCAAAGGCCTGAAAACAAGCAGTGCAGCTATTATAAGCGTGCCCGAAAAGCTCATGCGTAAAATAGCTTCAAACATTGCCATCACTCCTTTTCAAAAGCGCTGTCGATCATTAACTTGATTTTTTCCAATTCTTCTTTGTCAGCCTTGCCTCCCGCAGTAAACGCGGCGATGAACGAGGGTAACGAGCCGTTAAACATTTCATTTACAAATTGACGACTTTGCATACTGTAAAACTCATCTCTGGTTATAACGGCTTTAACTATACCGCCCTCGTTGCAGAATATTCCGCGCAGGCTAAGCTTTTTCAAAACGGTATAGGTGGTAGATTTTTTCCAATGCAACTGCTCCTTACAAAGCTCAACCAGCTTGCCCGAGCTTATGGGCTGGTTGCTCCACACAATATCCGCAAAACGCGCCTCAACTGCGCCCAGCCTTTTTTCTTCCACAGCTTTCCCTCCTTTCAGTTTTGGTCTATCGTCTATAAACCACGCGTTTATATTATCACAACTTTTTACGGTTGTCAATAGAAACCATATTAAAACCGCCGAAAAAAATTATGATATGCACCTCACCCCCAAGCCCTGCGGCACCATCGAGGGGAGTAAGAATTTTTTGCAAGACAAACAATTTTAGTGCTTTAACAAGCCAAAAACCATCTATTCAAGATGGTTTTCGGCTCTTTCTTTGTTTTTCTGACCGCATTTTGACCGCATATTATTAAGAACAATATATGTCTTTTCTCACAACCGAGAACGGCGGCAGGGAGATCAACACCCCTCTGCCGTCATTATTATGGCAGTCTACAAGAGGTACCGAGGTCCCAAGAAGTATCGGGGCTACAAGAAGTATGGGGGCCAAAGAAGTATCGGGTTTTCCGACAAGACGTCTGACTTCTTGGGGGATTTTTAAAAAGTATTGAATTTTCAGACAAAATATAATATAATATAACATACTATGGAAACAAAAAATACGAAAGCCCGTACTTTTATTAATAATACAGACGTATGAGATGCCACGAGCTGAACTGCTTGTGCGTAATCGTTTAGCTTATCTTTTACTGTGATAAGAGGTTAAAGATGAAACATTTTATCGTCCTTTTGCTTATGTTTGCGCTACTTTGCTCCTTTGCGGCGTGCGGCACTTCGGGAGAAGGCTCGCAAGGCGGAGAGTCGGCGCCTGCCGCCGATAGCAATACCGACACCGGTACAGCCCCTGAGCTGATAATCAACGAGGTTATATCCTCCAACTCCAAACACGCCCCCGTCGGTGGAAAATACTATGACGTGGTTGAAATATATAACTGCTCTGATAAAACGCTGGAGCTGGCCGACTACAGCTTCAGCGACAAACGCTCTGAGCCTGAACGTTTTCGGTTTCCGGCGGTTTCTTTAGGTGCGGGAGAATATTACGTTATCTACTGTTCGGGTCAAACGGAGCTTGGCGACAACCACGCTTCCTTTAAGATAAGCTCTGCAGGGGAGAAGATTTACCTTGCAAAGAACGGCGTAATCTTTGAGCAGGTAGAAGTTCCCTCAGACTTAGACGAAAACGAAAGCTACGGGCGGACGGAAACGGGATTTGCCTATTTTGCCACCCCCACCATCGGCAAGGAAAACGGCACGGTTTACGAGGCGGCAGTGGCAGCTCCTGAGGCAAACTATGCATCGGGCGTATACGCTGAAGCCCTTACCCTTACCTTGAGTGCCGAGGGAACGGTTTATTACACCCTGGACGGTAGCCGTCCCACCACGGATTCAAGGGTTTATACCTCCCCTATTTCCATTACGGACGTTACCACCGTTCGCACCTTCACCGTGAAAGACGGCAACAGCAGTATTATTACGGCGTATACCTACGTTATCAACAAGACCCATGACCTGCCTGTGGTCGTTCTTTCCATACCGCAGGATTCGCTTACGGGGACCGAGGGCGTATTAAACCATATCGAAGAAAACTACGAGCACGAAAGTGTTTTAACGCTGATAGAAGACGGGGAGGAAAAGTTTTCTATCCCCTGCGGATTCCGTCTGCACGGCAACGATAGCCGTAAAGGCAAAAAGCAGAGTTTTCAACTGCGTTTTCGCTCCCAATACGGCGCAGGCAAGCTGCACTATCCCCTGTTTGATAACCGCAATATTGACGAGTACAACTCGTTGCTGCTTAAAGGAGGTAGTGAGGACTTTAAAGCTGCCATGCTTCGTGATGAGTTAGCGTCGGCAATAGTAGATGGAAACACGGTCCTTTATACGCTGGCAATAAAGCCCGTGGTTTTGTATCTGGGGGGCGAATATTGGGGTATTTACTACCTGCGTGAACGCTTCAGCGACAATTACGTTGCAGACCATTTAAACGTGTCGCCCGAGTCTGTGGATATCGCAGAGTCTACAGAAGCCAACGCCGAAAGCGGAAATACAGATGACTTCAAGGCTTTTTGCTCAAAGGGACAAAAAATGACCAATGGGAGAAAGCCGGTACGGGGCAAGCAAAAATCCGATCATCGAATGGGTGATCGGATTTTTGTCGTTCATAAATCCATGTATCCCTATTCTGTAGTTATTATGCTTTAGAATAAGGGTAGAAAAAGTCACAAATGTATGATATAATATAATAAATTAAAACTTTCTCGGTGTGGTTATGTGCTCATCAACCCCGAAAATGTTGTGGCCTGTAGCTTTCTTCGAAGAAGTTACAGGCTTTTTCTGTTACAAATTTGAAAAATGCGTGCTCACGGATACAAGTTGGCAACAAGTGAGTGCT
>JAFVXM010000117.1 GCA_017501205.1 Clostridia bacterium | reverse complement strand
TGGATTATGGGCTCTGCCTTCGGACATGCCTTACCGTAGGCGTAAACGTGGCTCATAACGTCATGACGGACAACTCGCTCCCTCTCCTCGGCAACAGCAAAGTCAATATCCTCAACGTTTGCTTCCATCTCGGAAATCTGTTCCTCGGTTATATCGAGGCCAAGCGCCCTCTCCGCTTTAGCCAAGGCTACCCACAGTTTGCGCCACGTGGTAAACTTAAACCTTTCGGAAAAAACCCTTTGCATCTCGTCACTCGCGTATCTTGTGGAAAGGGGGGATATATATTTATCTCTGTTTTTTTCCATAAAAATCCTCCTGCAGCCCCGCGCACGGGATCGCATACGCTATTATTATACTATATTTTTATATATTAGTAAAACAAAAAACGGACGTTTAACTAATTTTTGTTACGTCCGTTTATTTTTTAATTTTTTACTTTTGCCCTAAAAACACGGCTTTTTTTCCGCGATATAGGCGACTTATTGAATTCCAAGCCGTTTTTTCGTTAAAAATTTACTGATCCATCTTGGAGTGATCCTTGTACCCAAGGCCGAATACCTCGCTTGCAGACGTCACGATAAGGAACGCGTGCGGATCCTCTTGCATTACCACGTCCTTGAGCTTGGGATAGAGATGCTTTTTAACAACGCACATCAAAACCTCGGTCTTCTTCAACGAGTAAGCGCCTACGCCCTCAAGAAACGTTCCGCCGGTATTTACTTCCTTGGTAACCCTCTCCGCAATCGCTGTGGATTTATCGGAAACAATATAAACGAGCTTTGCGCCGTCCGGCCCGTATAGGACGAGATCGAGCATCATGCTGCAAACGAACATTGCAACCAGCGAGTAGAGAACAGGCTCCAGGCTGAACTCCCCGCCGATAGTTGTGAATATTGAGGACACTGCGATAACGGCATCCGTAACGAGAAGAACCTTGCCCGTTTTTAAGTGGCGGTATTTGAGCCTTAACAGCTTAACCACTATATCCGTGCCGCCCGTGGTTCCGCCGTTTCTAAGGGTTAGCCCCACGCCAAGCGCCATAAGCAAGCCGCCCGCAGCACCGGAAATCAGCGGATCGTCCGGAGTGAGATCGGAAACGAAAGTGTAATTGTTCCAGAGCGTTTCGAACAAATAAATAAGTATAGACAGCACCACCGTTCCGTACACGGTGCCGAACAGGAAATCCTTTCCGAATTTCTTAAGCCCTACGATCAGAAGGGGTATATTGATCAAAAACACCAACAGACCTATAGGAACGTTTTTCAGATTTGCCAGGGCCAAAATTCTGGCAAGGATAATTGCAACACCGGTTGCGCCGCCCGGTGCGAGATCGTGCGGATTGACGAAGATCGCCGTGCCTATAGCGTACATACCCGCCCCCACGGTAATCATCAAATACCTTAAAAATATTTTTACACCCTTTTTCACTTGTATCCTCCAACGGCACCCCGCCGTCAACTAATCCTTTAAAAATCCCTCAAGCCAATTTATATCCAGCGTCCACTCGTCCACACGGTTTCTTCTTGCGTGATCCTCGTTTGCCTTTCCAAGCGCCTTGCGGTAATCGGCGTAGCTGCAGCCGTTCACCTTCATAAAATGCCTGCAAGCAGCTTCCTCGTCGCCCTTCATCTGCGCGTAGCCTATATGGACCACCTGATGGCAGGCGTGGCACAGTGCAACCACTCTTTTAAGGCGCTGAATCTTGTTATCCTCGTCGTATTCCCACTGCTCGTGAGCCTCCAGCCTTTTGGGTTTAGCCCCGAAAAACGCGCATTTTCCGCCATTTTGAGCGTAAGCCTTGCGCCGAATAAGGTCCCACGCCGAGGGCTTTAAAAGAGTTCTTAAATTGCTGTACCAGCAGCTATCGGGCACAAGCTCAAAATTGAGCTTATACTCCACTCCTTCCGTTTTCTTTTCATCCATATACAGTAATTTTATCATTATGACAACCATTTGTCAATTAAGTTATAACCACTCAAAAAAATAATTCTTCGCAAAAAAAGACGGGCGCGATTTATCGTCGCGCCTGTCTTAATCGGAAATAATTTTTGGCTAAAAAATTATAGTGTGTGCTCTTTATTCGTTGCGGAAGGGCAACGGGTGCAGCAATCACAGCAGCCCGTGCAAGCAGGGCTCCCGCTCTTTTTTGCCTTGCGCTTTTTCACGATAGAGGCTACCGTAACCCCTATCACTATTGCCGCCGCAAAAACGATTATCAAAATGTTAATAGGTTCCATAAACCTCCTTTTTCGCACATTATCGGCATTATGCTATCTTGTGCGATCTGTTATAAAGTACTATTCCAACAACAACTGCAGCCACGACGCCAGCGAAAATAATCGCCGTGAGCGGCCACGTCCCAATAAGATAAATTGCAGCAGAAACCACGTAGGACGCACCTATCCAGAACAGGAGAGTCAGATTAAACGTCTTCTTACTGGAAAGCTCTGCCTTAGCCGTTGCCACGGTCGCGAAGCAGGGGATAGTTAGCATATTGAAGGCTATAAAGGATATGAGCCCCGGCACGGTTGCACCGGTTGCATCTACCATCGCCTGAACGGCAGAAACGCCACCGTCTATATCAATATCCGCAACCTCAACGCTTATAGCTGCAGCAAGACATGCCGCAAGCGTTCCGAACGAACCGATAACGTCTTCCTTTGCAATAAGGCCGGTAACAGCCGCAACCGCGAATACCCAGCCGTATTTACCGAGCTGTGAGCCAAAGCCGAGCGGCGTGAACAGGGGTTGAATAAACCTTCCGAGTGATGCCAAAATGGATTGACTCACCGCCGTTTTATCCTCTATCATCTTCCACTCCCAAGTAAAGTTCGTTAAGAACCAAATCACTATCGTGGAAGCAAGAATAACGGTAAAAGCCTTTTTAATAAAATGCTTGGCCTTATCCCAGATAAGCATCATGAGGCTTTTAAACTGTGGCGTGCGGTAGGAGGGAAGCTCCATAATAAACGGCGGAACGTCGCCCCTCATCGTTGTGTTCCTCATAAGAAGCACCGATAGAATCGCCACCACTATTCCGAGCAAATACATCGAATAAGTGATGATATCGGGGTTTTTTATGCTGGACATGGTTGCAATAGCGCCCGCTATTGCCGTTAAGATAGGAAGCTTTGCTCCGCAGCTAAAGAAGGGAATTACCCTGATAGTAGCGGTGCGCTCCTTTTCGTCTGCAAGGGTACGCGTATTTGCCATTGCGGGGACGGAACATCCAAAGCCCATTATCATAGGCATAAATGCTCTGCCCGAAAGCCCGAACTTGCGGAAAAGCTTATCGAGAATAAACGCCACGCGCGCCATGTATCCACTGTCCTCCAAAATCGAGAAGAACAGGAAGAGTATAAGAATTTGGGGCAGAAAGGACAATACTGCGGTCAATCCACCAAGAACGCCGTCGTTAATAAGGCTTACAGCCCAAGGAGCTATGCCTGAAATACTCTCAACGCCGCTTCCGATTAAGCCAAACAGCTTGCCTACGATTATCTCGTTCCAAACGTTAAAGATCATAACGCCGGGCGAGAATATCCCGCCGTTGAATATAAGGCCCTCAAACCATGTTCTCTTCAGCGGATCCCAATCCTCTGCAAAAAAACCTCCAAGAAACAGAAAGTTTTCAGAGAAGGTAAGATGAAATATTGCAAACAGCACCGCAAGAAAAATCGGAATACCCCATATCCTGTGAGTAAGCACCTTGTCTATCTTATCGGAGTTTGTTAGCCTTTCCTCCCCTTTTTTAACGTTTCTCGTTAAAACAGAGGAAAAATTCTGAGATATGTATTTATACCTACCGTCGGCAACCATCGCCTCAAAATCCGTGCCGAAGATGTCGTCGTTAAACGTTTTTTTAAACGCCTCCACCATTTTAACGCAATCGCTGTGCGCTTCGGTTTCTATTTCGTCCATCTCAACCAACTTGACCGAGTGAAACAGCGGCGAGCTTACGCCCTTACCCTCAAGCGATATTTTTACGTCACCTATCAAATGGCCCAAGGCAGAGTGCTTCAGAACAGTAGTGCCCTCTCTGGGCTTTTTACTCTCCTCGTAAGCGCGTTCCATAAGCTCATCCATGCCCTGACACTTAAGCGCCGATATTTCAATCACGGGCAGGCCGATCTTACTTTCAAGCTTTTTAGCATCTATCTTATCCCCGCTTTTAGCAACCTCGTCCATCATATTGAGGGCGATTACCATGGGAACGTCTATCTCCATTATCTGAGTGGTAAGATACAGGTTCCTCTCGAGATTTGTAGCATCAACTATATTTATAACACAGTCCGGCTGCTCGTCAAGGATAAAATTTCTGGATACAACCTCTTCGGGGGTGTAGGGTGAAAGCGAATATATACCGGGAAGATCCACTATGGAAATAGGCTCGGCACATTTTTTATATACGCCCTCTCTCTTATCAACCGTAACGCCCGGCCAGTTGCCAACGTGCGCGGTAGATCCCGTTAAGCTGTTAAACAGCGTTGTCTTTCCGCAGTTTGGATTGCCCGCAAGAGCAAATTTAATCATTCGCTTACCTCCATCGTAACACACGCAGCCTCAGACTTACGCAGCGTGAGCTCGTAACCACGAATCGTTATCTCAAGAGGATCACCGAGAGGCGCGAGCTTTCTGAGCAAAACCGCCGCTCCGGGGGTAACACCCATATCAAACAATCTGCGCCTTACCTTTCCCTCTCCGGCAACAGCTTTGATAATGCCGCGCTCTCCGATTTTAAAATCACTAAGTTGCTTCGTCATTATTATCTCTCCATTTCTTTACGATACCAGTATTTTCGCGGCAAGTGTACGGTCAAGCACAATCCTTCCGTCCTTAATTCCACATATAATATTGTCGCCATCCCGGGCAAGTATTACCAAAATTGAGCTAATCGTTATCCCAAGGCTCTCAAGATGCTTTTTCGTCTTGTCGTCCGTCAACACCTTGATAACCCTAAGCTCCTGTCCTTCCGGTGCTAATGCGAGTGGCATATCATCTCTCCTAAAAAAATTTCCCTTTTATTTGTGCGTTTTAGGGCACTTCTTTCAAAATCTGCCATAAGCGCACACATATCGCTTATAATGCTTCCTCCCTTTTAACCTGAAAATTACCTGACTTGCAACCGCTTACGGCAATTAGTTCGCATATGCGAACTCGATCTCAAATTAAAAGAGGTTTTACCCTTTTGCCAACACATTTTACCACAAAAAAAACCCTTTGTCAAGCAGTTCGCATAGGCGAACCCGAAAAAATTTAACTTTTTTCCTTTTTATATGATTATATTCCAAACAAAACGCTTATAGCATAAAGCATCTCCCATGCACCGTGTTTGGGAATCTTTATTCACTTATTATAAATTTTTAGTTGATTTTTATTATGTCTTATTATATAATAAAATAGGTTAAAGGTTTACGGCGAAAACAAAAGCCCCTTCTGAAGGTTTCATGCTCTTCTAACGCACAAAAGAAAATGGAAATTAACTCGGAATCGTGGCGGATAACTCAATTAAACCAAACAGATAAAACTTAAAATGTGCCCTTTTTCGCACATAAACGGAGAATATAATGAGTACAACCATACAGAGCTTAAAAATTTTATGCATAGGAAACAGCTTCTCGCAGGATACTCTTGCCTATGCGTACGGCGTAGCAAAAAGCCTTGGAGTAAACGAGGTAAAGCTTGCTAATATGTGTATAGGCGGATGCACCCTTCAGCAACATGCGGAAAACGCTAAAAACGATTTGCCCGCATATTCTTTTGAGCTTAACGAAAATGACGAGTGGACGGAAACCCCAAACTTTAAGCTTAGCACCGCGCTTTACGCCGACAAATGGGATTACGTTTCCATCCAGCAGGCCAGCGGCTTCTCCGGCTTAAAAGAAAGCTTTGAGGGGCATATCGACTATCTCATCGCCTACATACGCGAACGCGTGCCAAAGGAAACCAAGATAGTGTGGAATATGACCTGGGCTTACCAGCAAAACTCCCCACACGAGCATTTTGCCTTTTACAGCAACAGCCAAACAACTATGTATCGCAGCATAATTCAAACAGTGCGCGACGTTGTGCTTAAAAGGCCTGAAATATCTATCGTTGTTCCGGTGGGAACGGCGATTCAGAACGCACGCACATCCTCCCTTGGCAACAGCCTCACGAGAGATAGCTTCCATCTGTCACTCGGCACGGGCAGGTTCATCGCCGCCCTCACCTTTATTCACAAGATAACGGGCATAGAGTTAAGCGGTGTGGCTTTTAACGGAATCAATATTTCCCCTAAGGAAAAGGAGATTGCCGTTGAGTGTGCAGCAAACGCCGTAATCACTCCGTTTGAAGTAACGCCATCAAACTTTTAATTTAAATTACCCCTCTTTTTCCCACGTTATCTAACAAAACAGCAATTAAAAAGAGCCTTAATAAAGGCTCTTTTTTTGTTTGGTTTTTTGCTGTTTTCTATAAGCAAATACTGATCATGGCAGAGAGTTGCCATCGTCCCCATTTATTCTTCTGATTCAGGAAGGACAACTTCTCCTGATTCAGGAAGGACAACTTCTCCTGATTCAGGAAGGACAACTTCTCCACCTTCTTCTACGTCACCATTTGACACCTTTGTTCCGGTAACGTTAATTTCGCCATCCGGATAACTGTATTGCGGATCGTTTACCCAGTATTCAGCAGGATAATAATCATATTCGTCTTCAAACGATTCGACAATATCGTGTTGAACCTCGCCTTCAAGCTCATACCTATACGCTATATCCCAAGCTGTATAAACGGTTTCGTCGGTATGATCGTCATAGAAAGTAACTCTTCCGCTCGCGGATAAGCTTATAGCAGAATACGCATTATCAAAGTTTTCCGAAGCCTCTCCGCCGGCATAGGAAACAAAGCCGTTCGTCACTCTAATATCAACGTATTTTTTAATCATCGGATTTTCTCCGGTTGTCCATACTGCATATAAACCGCCGTCCTCGCCGGTTATTTCATAATTGAAGGTTTGACTCTTGCTTATTAAAATATATTCGTATCCGTTACGTCCATAAATTTCCATATACCAGCCGATAAATACGGTACATTCGCCATCGGGAATTGTTGAAGTGCTCAATTCAAACTTATCGCCAAGCTTACCTTCAAATTCACAGGTATAATGCATTTCTCCGCCGTTCACGTTAACGTATGATTCATAATCCCAGCCTGTACAATATACACGATATGTTGCATCTATATAAACAGGCGTAAACGTCATATTAGAAGTAACGTAGAAGTAACTGTCATAGAACTCTTCGCCGTTGCCGTCTAACCAATGGTCAAACCTTTTACCATAAACGTCATTCGCGTATGCGTAAACAAGCGTATTGGCAGAAACCTCCACCGTACCACGGTATATTTCACCGTCAATTTCAAAATAGCCGTTTTCTATTGTGATAGTGTAGGTTTCCTCGGGATCTGCGGGAACGTCAACGTCAACCTCGTGATAAATCACTCTGACGTATGCCGCCTCTCTTCTGGGATCATCTTCCGTATTGAACGTGACGTCCGGACTTACGGAAAGCACAACCCACTTCTGAGCTGCAAAGTCCCAAATTTCATAACGGTCAAATACAAGGTCGTCTCCACCTACCCAAGTGAACGTAATATACTTTCCGCTGTCAAAAACCTGTGCTGTATTATAGTAAACGCTTGCGTAATATCCGCCCAGGTCAACCACCCCATCTTCTATAATGAAATCCACACTGAGTCTGAACGCAGACGCTTCTTTGGGTACGGTTAACGTGAAGTTGTTGAAGGCATTACGTCCAGCGCATAAGGACTTGATATCCTTTTCTATATCACCGTAGGAGTAGCTGACCGATTTGCCCGCGTCGTCAAGCTTTTCAAATTCCTCGGGAGATACGATGGTTTTATAATATCTCATCCTAAAGACGGTTCTGTAAGACGTACCAAAGTCCTCGTATCCATAGGTAATACCCGTTGCCTTATCAACGTGCATATACTTTTTGTAGGATTCTCCGGGATCCTTTACAAGGCTGACAACATCTCTTCCGCCGGTTGTAACGTATTCGTCGTTTTCGTCATAGTAACCGCCCTGGAATGACTTACCTTCCCATTCAACCTCCCACAGTGTGCCGGAAAGGTCGTCGCACTCTTTGCTTGTAGGAATACGCAATTTGTTGTAGGTTTCAGCCCAATAGTCGTGATACGATTCAAATACAGAGGCTCTTGCGCTCATGCTGTTGCCTAAAACCATACCGCCACTGCAGCCGATATTACGGTCGGGATAATCCAAAAGATCGATCCAATCGTTCACATCATACGCATATCCATAGATAGCCCACAGGTATTCAGCCTTTCTGTCGCCCTTGGATTTAGACAGATAAACAGGCTCAATGGTCGCCGGATTTTCATCATCTACGTACATAAAAATGTACGTATCGTTGTAGTCGGCATTGGACGAATATGCATACTCGTATTGGAATGCCCAAATATAAACCTTCTTTCCTTCGGCATTTCTGTAGCTGTAATAGTATTCATCGTGACATACTTTGCCGCCATAGGTGTACTGATAATTTATCATCTTGCCATCCATAAAGCTGACAAAGTCTAAACCGCCTAAATACCAGTATTCTTCGTAGTAATCACAATACTTACAGTAAACGCGATATTTGCCGTACTGACCGTTTTTGCTCTCTTCTACGATATGCCAATCATCATAGTCAACGCTGTGTTCTTCCGTAGTGGGAATAGACTCAGTCCAAACGTGGCCACAGAAACACTCGTATTTCATCAAGCCTTCTTCCGTATGAGTAGGTTCTTTTTCTACTTCGCGTTCGTAATCGGTATGCAATTCGAAAATGGTTTCACCGCAGATCAAACATTCTTGCTTATGATATTGATTATTATAATCTACCATTTCAGCAAAAGCGTGATGTCCGTAATTTTCAAATTCTAATTCGTATTTAACGTCTCCTTTAGAATTTGTAGACATATAAAGGATGCCTTCTTCACAGTTTCCTTCATAAACCTTTACGCGATTAGAAAATGCGTTCATATCCGTATCTTCAAATACAGGATAATAGTAACCGCTTCTCATTACAAGCATGGAGAAATCCTCATCGGGAATAATTGTACCCGTTGCGGAAGCCCAACACTTAAACGTTCTTCCTTCTTGGTCGTTGAGCGTTACGTTCAGTACGTCGTTTGCCTGTGCAATATAAACGGTGGCGTTTTCGCCGTATATATTGCTGTAAGTCGCAACTGTTTCCTTACCCTTAAAGGTCGCTTTTCCTCCGGATATTACAATAATAATTCCATCTACTTCTTCGGATTTTTCTCTTCCGCAAACTTTGCAGGTATCGCCTTCAAACGTGCAATCAGCAGTTTCTACTTCGCCACAACCGCATTGTTTGTAGTGCTTTGTTTCATCCAATTCGTCCGGCTTCCAGTCGCCAAAGCTGTGACCGCCTACTTTTTCAACGGCCTCAGTCTTTGTTCTGCCGCACACCGTACAGGTGTAAGTCCTTACGCCCTCTTCCAAGTGAGTGGGCTCTTTCGTTACTTCGCCCTCGTCAAACGTACAGTCAGCAGATTCAACTTCGCCACACTTACACTCACGGATATGCTTGTTCTCATTTTCTCGGTCGGGGGTCCAGTCGCCAAAGCTGTGACCGCCTACTTTTTCAACGGCCTCAGTCTTTGTTCTGCCGCATACCGTACAGGTGTAAGTCCTTACGCCCTCTTCAAAATGAGTGGGCTCTTTCGTTACTTCGCCCTCGTCAAACGTACAGTCACCTGTTTCCTTTTCTCCGCAGTTGCAGGTTCTTTCATGCTTATCTTCGGTTTCTGCGGAAGGATACCATCCACCGAAGGAATGGTCGTCGGTTTTTGCAATCGGTTCTTCCTTCGTTTTGCCGCATACGGTACAAGTATAAGTTTTTACACCCTCTTCAAAATGCGTAGGCTCTTTCGTTACAACGCCCTCGTCGTACACGCAGGCGCCCTCTTCGCAATCGCCGCCTGATGCAAGCTCAATTCGTACTTCGTGTGTAGCTTTGTTGATATAGACGTTGTATATTCCGTCATTTTCCACCATAACGGAAGCACCGGTTGTTTGTGCACCCGTTGTGCCGGCGGAAAGGGTAATATCTGCAATGTAGTTATTGTTTGTATCACGAATTCTGAAATCGTCATAGCTTCCCAAAGCAAGTCCGAGATAGCAAAGCTCGTCGGGGTTGTCGGGATTCTCGATGAAAGCATACGTTTCCATCGTGCTGATGTAAATATCTTTAAGGCTTACTTGATCGGTAGCACCGGATGCAGTAACAAGACGGATGGTCTTTTCTACTGCATCAAAATATACGTCGTACGTTCCGCCAACCTTAACCATCGCTATCGTACCGTAGGATTGTGCAATAGACGCATCGGTATCAGCAAGCGCACCGTACGAATTTGTTGAACTGCCGTCCTTAGCTATCTCCATAACACTGATAAAGTAGCTTGCGGATATACTCGCGCCCTTATAGTAAACCTCGTTGGCGTTATTCGGATTTACTTCCATCGACAGCGTTTGTTTGCCGCCACTGCCGTCTGTGATCATCAGCGAGTACAAATAGTTATCCGTTGGGTTTTCGACCGAACCGGTTCCGCCAACAAGCTCGAGGTACAAAATGTTTGTGTGTACGTTGTAGCGAAGGTTGTAGGTTCCATCCTTTGTGGGATAAGCATAATAGTAATCACCGGAAACGGTTAAGTCAATGAGTGACTTATCCATAGCCTCGTCAAGAATTATGGGCAGGGGCGAATACCTTGCATCGTCAATTGCAATAATGTGGTATGTCTTCGACTCAAAGCCCTCGTAGAAAATATCGCCGTTTTCGTCAGGAGTAAGGGTGATCGCCTTGTCGCCTGCGTAGAGAATGATCTCAGACAGGGGGTCGGTGGTATCGCACTCGATCGTAAACGAGTTGAAGGCGGGTAGGTAAATAATATAGAAGACACCCTTCTTTTTTACTGAAACAAGGTCGCCCTCGCGAGTAACGGCAGTAATATCGCCTGTGATATCTACCAAGTGGTCGGCTCCGATGAGTTCGCTTGTTGTAAAGTTTTTGAGGCTAAACTTTTCGCCCGCTTCCATGTCGATCATTGTGTAGTAGAACCAAAGTCCCTTTTTGCTGATGTAGTCCACAATGTCGGCGTTGTTCATGGTTGTGCTGTGCGTAAGCGTCCACATGAACTCGTTGTCAGCACCGCCTTCAGTAGGCAGCTCCATGCTAACAAGCATTTCGTCTTTGCGTTCTCCCTCAAATACCACGCCGAAGGAAGCTCCATCGTAGGGTGCAAACGCCTTAGCTATGTAAATCTTCTTATTTCCGTTGTTATCGAATTCGATTCCGTAACGTGCAGCGAAATCAATCACGAACTCGCCGTTTTCACCGCGGTGGAAATCCCACGTATTCCAACGGAGCTCTTCAGCAAGGTCGTCGTGGTCGTAAACGGTTCCGCTTACGTTATCTATGATAACGAATTTGTCGCCAACTGCAAAATTCACGTAGCCGTAAACGTAGCTCGTTGTTTTGCCGTCGGGATAGGTTACGAAGTTCATCGGATATTGCTCGCCGTTGATTTCAATGACGATGCCCTCGTACTTATATCCGTCAATGAACAGCATAAGTCCGTTAGGCGTTGCCGTAAGAACAACGTTCGCCGCTGCCGCCGTTGTAAGTATCTTTCCGTCGGTACCAACGTTGCCCTCTGCAAAATAATTATAACAGATCTCTAAATTATCGGTTTGGCAAAGGGTAATCACGTCGCCCTTTGCTACCGAAAGCCCCTCAAGCGACCAAACGATTTGATTTTCGTTTTGTTCGTCGAGAGTAAGCGCTGTCGGCTTTCCGTTTACGCAAATAGAAAGATTAGTTGAGTATTTGGGAATTACAACGGTTTCAACCTCGTTATATTCCGTATCAAAATATTTTCCGCAAAGCTCGCAATAATAGTATGCAATGTTACCGTCATGGAAGAAGCTGGGAGGAAGCTCGTAATACATATCTCCATATGAATGTTCATTTGTTTTTTGCGATTGCTTCTTCTTTAGTTCCTCCGCAAACGGTGCAGGCGAAAGTCATTACGCCTTCTTCTGTGTGCGAGGGGTTTTTGGTTACAGTGCCTTTATCCCAAGCACAGGCGTCACTTTCCGATTCGCCGCAAGCGCACTCACGGTAATGCTCACCCTTCGCTTCTGCGGAAGGCTTCCATTCGCCCCACTCGTGACCGGCTGTCTTATCGATCTTCTCTGTCCTTTGACCGCCGCAAACGGTACAAGTGTACGTCTTTTCGCCTTCTTCTGTGTGCGAGGGGTTTTTGGTTACAGTGCCATTATCAAACGTACAGTCGCCTATCTCCTTTTCGCCACAAGCACATTCTCTGTAATGATTTTTTCCACTATTAGCATCTTGCATCCACTTGCCGTAGTTGTGTTCGTGTTCAGCGGGTGCTGCTTCTGCAATTATAAAGTAGGAAAAGCTGCTTATTTCAAATGAGATTTTTCCGTCTGCCACGGTGGGAACAAGATTTTCTACCGTGTTATCCGCTTTAATATGGAACACAAGGTATTTATCCACCTGAACGTTAGGAACGGGAACAGAAACCTTTACCTTTCCGTTCGGCTGAACCTTCACGCCGTCCTTCTCAACGTAAATATCAAAGATATACACGTCGGCGTTCTTATCGTAGCTTTGATCGGCGATTGCAGCAAGCACATCGGCAGCCTCTTCAGTGCTCGCCTCTATTTCCTCGCTCACCAAAACTGCGCCTTCCTCAAATCCGCCGCCTTGAGCAACGAAGCCATGTTCGTTTTTGAGCGATTCAAGCGTGCTGCCTCCCTTATCGCACGCCACGCACGCAAAAGCGAAGAAAGCCGTTAAAACAAATAGCAATACAGATAAAAGCGTCCTTTTCTTCATCTCTTATGCCTCCTTTTTATTTTTTCTCTTGCCCCGAAGGGCAAGAGCATTTTTCTTTTTTTACTTCTTTTTGAAAACAGCTGCAAGATCTGCAAAGCTCTTTTTCTTTACAACAAACCAGAAAATAGCAAAGCCTGCTACCGCTACAACGGCTACGCCGCCAACTGCAAACCCCACGATAGCGCCGGTGGAAAGTCCGTCCTTATCGCCATCGGGTTTTTCGGGTTTTTCAGATCCACCGCCACTGCCCAACTGCTTATCGCATTCATCACATCTGCCGTTTGCATCGGCATCCGCATGCGCAGCCTTTTCAATCTGCTCGCCGCAGGTGCTGCACTCGTGCCAGTGGCTGTTTTCATCTGTCGTCCACTCTGCTTCAGGCGCGTGATCGCCAAGCTTGCCATATTCATGGTGGCAGATCTCACAGATTGCCTTATTCTGACAATCCGAAACACCACCCTCATGATAGCTCCAGTCTATCCATAGATCACAATTCTCACAGAAGTTGGCGCACTTCGTATCATCTACGTATTGATAATCAGGAACGGAAAAATCGTGGTCTGCATAATATTCTGCGCCGCATTGAGTACACGTGCCCTGTGTCTGGCATGTCGCGCCGCCGCCCCAATGATCGCTATACATCATCCATTCTTCGGTTGGATCAGGACAGTTGGACTTAATGCAAGGCTGCCAATGGCCGTATTCATCATGATCCCATACGTCATCGCTGTACTGGTGATTGTGGATAGCGATAACACTTGTATAGTAAGCTATTCCCGTACCCGAAAAACCGCCCTCGGGGGCTAAAACGCCGTAAATATAAGCCTTGGTTTTATCTCCCGTAAAGTCTAAACTTAAGCCATCCTGAGCTTCAAAATTGATAAGTACTTCATATTCAAGTCCTTCTTCGTATGTATCCTCTCCCTGCATTTGTGCGCCTAAAGGAGAATACCACGCAATTTTAACGTTAACGCCGTCTGCGGAAATCTTACTGTTCGGAATAATCACTTCTCCGTCCTTGGGCTTAGGCATTTTTACGTTGATTACGGTTATAACGTTTGAGATAGCGCACTGCTCGCCAATTCCGCACTTTCCGTCAACGAGCGTTACCTGACAGTGAATTAAGCTGTTCTTGTCGGTGGATTTAACGGTATATTCGGCTTTGGTTGCGGTTTTTATTGCAACGCCGTCCTTATACCACTGATAGAAAACGGTTTTGTATGTGGGATTTGCCGTTTGAACATCAACCGCGTGCTTGAAGGTGCTGTTTTCATTACACATCCTCTCAACGTCAACCGTCAGCGTTACTCCGATACCAATTTCGCCGTTTGTCTTGTAATATACGGGGAAGTCTGCTTCGGGTACTGAAAACTCATAGAAGAAGCGTCCGGCATCCAACCTGTCCTTCATCAACTCGTCGTTTACGTAAACGTTTGCGTTGGAAGCAAGATTCACGCCGTCCTGCTCTATAATCTTACCGACAAGAAGGTAGCTCTTACCCGGAATCAAAACCGAATTTTCCACTTTCGTGGGATTTCCGTACGAATTGTTTCCGAGTATCTCATAGAGAGCCATACTCTCCGTGTCGATAGAAATTCCCGGAGTAGCCGCGGTTATCTGAGGAACTTTTCCGCCCGCAACTATACCGTCCGCGTTCAGATAGAGCTGATACAAATCGCTGCTGCAGGAAACGTTATGCCCATAATTGGTTTTACCGTTTGCCGTTACTGCTACGTAAAATTCGCACGTCACGTCCTCCGCCGTTAAATCGTAAACAGAGTTAGTTGCACCCTCAACAGCCTCGCCGTTTCTATACCATTGATAGGTAACGCTGCCTGCATCGAGCGCTGCCTTGAATTCTGCGCTCTGAGATGCCATAAGGGCGGTATCAACCACTATCTTGCCTCCCACGCCAAGCAATGAGTTATTCCCATCATATACAATTGCAAAGCCTACGGAAGGCGTTGCCTCAAAGGTGTATTCAATATAAGCGTACTGCGAGTTTGCGTTAACCGTTGCACTCTTGCCATTGACGGTTGCGGTCACCGTGTCGCCAAACTTATTTCCCTCGGGCGGATATACGAGCATATATACCGTATAGCTTTTGCCCGCTCTGAAAACAGCATAATCTCCCTTCAATGCGCCTTCCTCGCGCCACTCAACACCTTGGAGAACTACGCCGTTTCCCAAGGTGATCTCTGTTTTATTAACCTCTTTACCGGGAACTATATCGCCTACGGTAACGCTTACCGACTTTATGGATTCCTTGCCGTAATAAGCCACTAAATCAACAGAACTTGCAGGCATTGAAAATGTTGTGGTCGCACTATACTTGTCATCAAACGAAGCGTTGCCGTCCCAACGCAGGAATTCCATGCCCTCCTCGGGGGTATTCGCTACTATTTTAACCTTTTGACCGTAGCCTGCCTCGGTAACGGGTTCGTCCCCAATCGTTGCAACACCCGATTCAATGGTTATGGGATATTTCTTTTCGTAAGATATAACTCTTACGGAATTAGCAAAGGAAGAGTTTTCGGTCTTTAGCAGGGCATATCCCGTCCACGAATACCAATAATATTCCTTATTCTGCTGCTTTGCCTCGAAACCTGTTCCCATGAATATATCCTCAGTCAACGTTTTTCCGTTAATTGTAACCTCGTGGGTTTCAACAGAAAACGCGCCGATCTGCGAGCTGCTTATCTGTACGCCGGATTTAAATAAGGCCTCATTGATAACCAACTCTCCGCTGCTTTCGGAGTAAAGCGCGCCGTAGCCGTCGACGTATTGAGTGCTCGCGCCGTCACCCATAACGGTATGGATATAAGGGCCGTCAAGCGTTAGAGAAGCATTGTTTTCAAGATATATTGCAAATCCGTTCTGAACGGAATATTCTCCCTTCTCAAGCCTAACTGAAGACGAGGCATTGGCGTAAACCACAGTACCTGTATATTTATTATACATATTTACGTTGATTGCGTCAAGCGTAGAATCCTCCACTACGGCAACAACCCCCTTGGCCTTACGGTTTGCTTTTGAAAAGTAATTATCGAAAACGATACTGCCGTCCTTGATCTCAAGCTTTGAACTTCCCGATACCTCGATCATTGCAAACTCGCCGGTGTAAAACATGTTGATATGGTTAAACACCTTTAGATCATAGCCGTTCAGATCCAGCACGTAATCCTTTCCGCCGTCAAACACCAAACGGTGCTTTGTGGGAAGCTCGTCCTCGTGAACAATGGCCTCTATGCTCCTAACAAGCTTAATGTGTGCTTTATCCGAATTCACCGCGTTGAGCAGCTCGTTCCACGTGCTAACCTCGGTTACCGTAGTTTCCTCTGCCTCAACAGCGCACGGCATAAACGCTACCGCGCTGAAAACTAAAGCAATGAATACAAGAGCAGCCATTAAAAGAACTCTACTTTTTGCTTTCATTTTTTCTCCTTTTATTCTCCCTTTGCAAAATCTTGCGGGAAATTTTAATATTTAATTTTTCTTCTTTATTGCTTCAATAAGATCGGCAAAGCTCTTCTTTTTTACAACAAACCAGAAAACAGCAAAGCCCGCTACCGCCACAACTACTACGCCGCCAACAGCTATCCCTACGATAGCGCCGGTGGAAAGTCCGTCCTTCTCGCCATCGGGATTTTCAGGCGTTTCAGAGCTTTCGGGATTTTCAGAGGTTTCGGGCGTTTCTGATCCGCCGCCCTGAGAGGGTATCTCCTCCCATACGGCAAACAGCTCTGTATCAGCCTCAACCAAATAGGTTTCGCCGTCAATTACCTCTCCGTTTAAAGAGGCTGACCAGCCCTTAAACTGCTTCCCTACGGGTGCGGTAAACGCGCACTCCGGAAGCTCGTACTCGCCCGCAGCGTCAACGGGTTGCATTGTACCCGTACCACCGTTTGCGTTAAAGGATACGGTATAGCTCGCAACTTGAATTTCCTTCCACACAGCAACTGCAATAATGTTTGCCGTAAGTGTGTAAGTTTCACCTGCTCTCTTTTGTGCAACTTCTGTAAGATTATCACCCAAAATACGAATTGACCAACAATCAAACTCAAAGCCATCACGCGTATAACCTAATTCTTCACAATCTAAAAATGTGATTACGTTATTTGCTTCATATTCATAAACTTCATTGTTTCCGCTTGCATCTCCGGGTTGATAAATAACTTGATATAGGTTATCTTCCCAAACGGCTTTAACAATGATGTTTGCATTTACGGTTATCACATCGTTGGGCTGCTTTTCTTCGCCGTTTACGCTCCACGCCTTAAATATCTTTCCGTCAGGTGCGGTAAACGTACAAGTAGGCAAGGTATATTGACTACCTGCATTTTGTTCTACAGGTTGCATAGTACCCGTACCGTCGTTTGCGTTAAAGGAAACGAGATAAACGATTTGCTGCTTTGTCCAATTGATTCTAAACAATAAATAATCTTCGCCGATTATCTGATCGTTAGCATTATAGGCTTGAATGAAGAATTGTTTTTCTCCAACCTCACTTGCGGTAAAGACGTATTCCGGCTTATCCGTCGTTGCAAACGGAACAAAGTCGTTGCTTTCATATACTTTAATATCATAATACTCAACGTCAAGGC
>JAFVXM010000116.1 GCA_017501205.1 Clostridia bacterium | reverse complement strand
CCGTGCAATTTCATTTCTTTAAAAGTATATAACATTATGATTTTTTTTGCAAGCGTTTTATTGTAATTTGCGTTAAAATATGGTAAACTTATATAAAAAAGCACCTGGAGGGCGTTTTGAGAAAAATTGACGCTGCGGTTGAAAAAAACATTGAATTCAACCCACCTGAAAATATTGACGCATTAGACGTTGACACCGCCACAGTGGATACAACGCCTATATTGTCTAAAAAGCCACCTATTTTTTTAAGTGTGCTATATTATGCTGCTGCACCCATAATCACCATTTTTATGTTCACGGTATTCCTGATATACCTGAACATTTACCCTTACGGCGATTTGGTTATGAGCAGCTACGATATGCTTGCACAGATTGCGCCCTTTGGCGAGCATTTGTTTGACGTGTTTGACGGGGCCTCTTCCCTATTCTACTCCTTTTCGATTGCGGGAGGCGCAGACACGTTTGGAACGCTTGCATATTGCTTTATAAGCCCTTTTAGCTTTTTGTTTTTGGTTGGCGGCAAGGGTATGGTCAATTATATGGTACCCTTTGTTATGGGCGGAAAAATTGTTACTATCGCCCTTTCGGCATCCTTTTACATCAGAAAATCCTTCCCTAAAATTCACCCCATAGCAGGGGCTGTAATCGCAGTTCTATACACGTACAGCGGGTATTTCCACGTTGCCTCCACCTATATAAACTGGCTGGATTTTCTCATCTTTCTGCCCCTTGTTGTTTATACCTTCAGGCGCTTTATAAAAACGGATAAGTACATTTTGTTTTCGCTATCCGTTTCAGCAATGATCTATACCTGCTTCTCCATTGCTTGCTTCTCTCTTCTGATCATCTATTTAATCATATTCGCTTACGTTTATCTTTGCGTAGAAAAGACTCAAAGAAGGGAAAAAATAACGAAAATTTGCCTTAGCCTGGCACTTGCGGTTGGATTATCCTTGCCGGTAATACTGCCTGCGTTTATGGCATATTTACACTCGGGAAGAAACACCGGTTTGTTTGAAAACCTGGATAACGATTTAGACGTAATACATCTTTACAGAAAAACATCTTACGTGCTTAGCGACGTGGTTCTGTTTGTGCTTGCTGTATACTATTTTTCCATCTGCAGCTTAAAGGATAACTACAACAAGTTCCTTCTGGTAGCTACCGCGCTTATCTTTGCACCCGTTCTCGTTGACGAGATATGCAACCTTTTAAACGCAGGCTCTTATATGAGTTATTCGTTGAGATTTGGATTTTTAAACTCCATGCTGGCGCTTCAGCTTGCCTGCCTCGCCATTGAAAACGTAAAGAAGCACGAGCGTGTTGAAGCCTACAAGTGGCCTATTTCAATCATTATCGGCATAATTTTGCTTGCCGCGTGCGCTCTCACCGTATACGTTTGCCACGATATTATCGATAACGGAAAGGAATCATTTGTGTTCAAATGGGCGATCGCGAAGGAAGGCACGCCGCTATATAAGGCGTATGAGTCATCGGATTTTGCGGACGGTTTTTCGAGCAAGTTTGCACATTCTCTTGGCGGCATGGAAATAATAATGGTGATATTCCTTGTGTTTGGGCTGGCCGCCGCAACGGTTATTCTCTGCACGAGATTAAAGCTAATGCCCGTCAGAGTTGCCGCTGTTATTCTGATTGCCATTAGCCTTATTCAAGCGGGCTTTGACTGCTATCATATGACACTTGGCAACCGCAACACAATGATAACATACGATCAAGTTCAGCTGCTGCTGGATGAGATTGACACAAGGGAAAACGGCGACTTTACAAAATACCGCATTAAAGATTACGACGACAGAATGACTGCCGATGCGCCCTTTACTCAACACTACAGGTCGTACACGGTGTTCTCATCCGTGATAGACGGTAAAAATTTTGTCCCGACAAGTTATTTCAGATACGGCGGAAACGGAATAAACTCAATGAAATCCAAGGGCGGCAATATTTTCTCGGATTGCCTTTTCGGTTACAAATACGCGTTTTCGCAGCAATCGTACCTGACGCCGCAAATATGGAAAAAGGTATACACAAAGGATCCATTTTACCTTTACGAAAACACCGCCGTATTCCCCACCGCCTTTAAAATACCGGGTGGCGAGTACTCAATAACGGAAGGCACGTACGACGAACAGCTTAACGGCTTTTACAGATGGCTTGGCGGAAGCGGCGACCTTTGCGCGACAAAGCATCCCTCCAAGATCACTTACGTTGAAAACGGCGACTATTACTCTATCAAGCTTTCTTCCGAGAAAAACTGTGCGGGAAACGTGTTTATCGTTGCAGATCTGCCCGACGGCGTTTCTCTCAGGTACTCAACAGGATCGGCCTATGACGAAGAGGACAACAAGCCTCTTGACGACAACTTCTTCGTAAACAAAAGCTACACGAAAAGCTCATCTGAATACAACATGAGTGTTAAAGCCGTTTCAGGCGAGATCAACGAAGATATTTTGCGCGACAGCTTTAAGATATCTACGATATCACTAACCAAGGTTTTAGAGCTCAGCAAAACAGCTTGGGATAACGCCGTTGACATTACGTTTGACGCAAGCTCCTTTGCCGTTAACGCAAAAGCAGATGAGAACTGCTATCTGTTTGTAAACTATATTGCAATAGACGGATTTAAATGCAACGTGAACGGCTCAAGCGCGGAGATCATCAACAATCCCCTCGGCTTCCTGTGCACACCGATCAAATCGGGAGAAAACAGCGTTGAAATGAAATATTCATCGCCGTACGTCAAGTATATCATCATAGGAATTTTTGCTGCGATTGCCGTGCTGGCATTGATTTTAGCAATGCACAAATATTACGGTAGGATTAAAGTTTACACCGAAAGGATCGTTGACTGGTGTGCAGATATTCTCGCCGCCGTGATATTCGGCTTCGGATTCTGCTACCCGTTCGTGTTGTTTTTAATCAAGCTATTCAAGCTGATTTTTAAACTATAAACCACCTATTTCGCACAAAAACAGCACTTTTAGCCAAACAAAAAGCACATCGCAAAATTTGCGATGTGCTTTTTTTTCAATTTAAAGCTTACTGCTTCGTTTTAAGAACAACGTCGTGCGCGCCGCCCTCAACGATACTAACCGACGATACGAGCGTGAGCTTTGCCTTTTTCTGAAGCTCGGGAATTGAAAGCGCGCCGCAGTTACACATAGTGGAACGAACCTTTGCAAGCGTGCGCTGAACGTTATCGCTGAGCTTACCTGCATAGGGCACGTAAGAGTCAACACCTTCCTCGAAGGAAAGCTTTGCGCTTCCGCCGAGATCGTATCTCTGCCAGTTGCGAGCACGGTTGGAGCCCTCGCCCCAATACTCCTTCATGAGGTTGCCGTTGATGAGCACCTTGCTTGTGGGGCTTTCGTCAAAGCGAGCAAAATATCTGCCAAGCATAACGAAATCCGCGCCCATGGCGAGAGCGAGCGTTATGTGGTGATCGTGAACAATGCCGCCATCCGAGCACACGGGAACGTATACACCCGTTTCCTCAAAGTATTCATCACGAGCCTTGCAAACCTCAAGCAACGCGCTTGCCTGACCTCTACCGATACCCTTTGTTTCGCGGGTGATACAGATTGAGCCGCCACCGATGCCGACCTTAATAAAGTCTGCACCGCAATCAGCGAGGAAGCGGAAGCCCTCGGCGTCAACAACGTTGCCTGCACCAACCTTAACGGTATCGCCGTATTTTTCACGGATAAACTCAAGAGTCATCTTCTGCCATTCAGAGAAGCCCTCGGACGAGTCAATACACAAAACGTCTGCACCTGCTTCTACAAGTGCGGGAACGCGCTCAGCATAGTCACGAGTGTTTATACCTGCGCCTACAACGAAACGTTTTTTGCTATCGAGATTTTCATTTTGGTTTTTCTTATGCTCGTCATAGTCCTTACGGAAAACGAAGAAGCGAAGCTTGCCGTCCTTACCAACGATGGGAAGGGAGTTAAGCTTGTAATCCCAAATAATATCGTTTGCTTCCTTGAGGGTTGTTCCCTCGGGAGCGGTTACGAGCTTTTTAAGAGGAGTCATGAAGGTTTCAACCTTCTGATCGAGCGACATTCTGCTAAGCCTGTAATCACGGCCGGTAACGATACCTAAAAGCTTGCCCTCGGCAGTACCGTCCTCCGTGACAGCAACAGTTGAGTGACCGGTAAGCTCCTTAAGCTCTATTATATCCTTAAGCGTTTGGTCGGGGCGGATATTAGAATCGCTAACGACAAAGCCTGCCTTATAAGCCTTTGTTCTTGCAACCATTGCAGCCTCTGCCTCGATGGACTGCGAGCCATAAATGAAAGCAACGCCGCCTTCCGTTGCAAGAGCAACAGCAAGCTTATCGCCAGATACCGACTGCATGATTGCCGATACCATGGGGATGTTCATAGAGAGAGCCGGTTGCTCGCCCTTTTTGTATTTTACAAGAGGAGTTTTAAGACTTACGTTTGCGGGAATACACTCCTTTGAGGAATAGCCGGGTATAAGAAGATATTCGTTAAAGGTATGTGATGCTTCCTTAAGAACTGTTGGCATTGGTATAAAAACCTCCTAAACTGTTACTGTTATAATTATTATTTAATATAATACAACAAACGGATTTGTTTGTCAATTTTTTTTGAGCCTTAAAGAAATTTAATTTTGATCGCCATTGAAAGATCCGCGGGATAAATTCTGCGCTTTTTGCTATTTAATCACAAAAACCCCGTAAAACGCGTGTTTTACGGGGTTTTGCCATTTTATTATTCGGGTTTTTTATCAAAGTCAAGCGTAAGATCGTAGTCACCTAATTTGTTGACCTTAAAGCCGTTTTTCTTGTACTCGTCGTAGTCAAACGCCTCAAGCTCATCAATCGCAAGCTTGTGGAACTCATAGAAGTTGTGCCACCACTCCCAGCCACTGCCGAGCGAGTTTGAAAGGTAAGCGTCTGCGATATCGCAAGCCGTTTGCGGTGCTACATAAAACGCGCCCATTGCGAGAACGTTTACGCCGTTGCCGGTGATTGCCCTCGTCGCTGCGGGAAGGCTCTCTACAACGCCTGCGTGTACGTGCGGGCATTTGCTTGCAGCAATATGAATACCCATGCCTGTACCGCAGAAGAGCAATG
>JAFVXM010000115.1 GCA_017501205.1 Clostridia bacterium | reverse complement strand
GTTTTTCTTATACTCGTCGTAGTCAAACGCCTCAAGCTCATCAATCGCAAGCTTGTGGAACTCATAGAAGTTGTGCCACCACTCCCAGCCGCTGCCGAGCGAGTTTGAAAGGTAAGCGTCCGCTATATCGCAAGCCGTTTGCGGCGCTACGTAAAACGCGCCCATCGCGAGAACGTTTACGCCGTTGCCGGTAATTGCCCTCGTCGCTGCAGGAAGACTTTCAACAACGCCTGCGTGTACGTGCGGGCACTTGCTTGCCGCGATATGGATACCCATGCCTGTACCGCAGAAGAGAAGTGCTCTCTCGTAATTGCCCTCGGAAATTTCCGCGCCAACTCTAAGACCAACGCGGTGGAACATGAGATCGGTATCGTTGGGATCGCTATCCTTCTTTACGCCGAGATCAAGGATCTTCCAGCCCTTCTTTTCAAGGTGCTCAACAACAACCTCTTTTAGCGGAAAACCTGCGAAATCGGCCCCTACTACCAAATATTTATCCTTAACTGTCTTCATAATTTTCTCCTAAATATCAGTTATTAAATAGGCGGACAAACGCCGTTTATCCGCCAAGCTTTTAATAAATTATTCTACGGTTACAATACGGTAAGAGCCTGACAAAACGTTTAGCTCCTTCCCTGCATAGCGCTTGCCGTTTACGGAAACGCTCTTGCCATCAAGCACGATCTTTGCCTGAGTGTTCGTGGGTACGGTTATATCGTAAACCCTTCCCTTTTCCGTTTTGCGATAGTTGCACGATACCGTGCCCCTAAGCGTTTGGATAGACGCCTTAACCTTGCCAAATCCATCGGCTGGCTTGGGCGCGATCACAAGTTTATCGCTGCCAACTGCATCATCCGCAACGTTGATGCCCGCCACCACGTTGTAAAGCCAACCGTCGTAGCTGCCGAACATCGGATGGTTGAAGGAGTGCATTTCATTTTCCATCTTCTTCTCCCATCTCTCCCAAACAGACGTTGCGCCTTCGGCTATCATATAGCCCCAGCCCGGATATTCAGGATTTGTAATCATCTCTAAAAGAAGGTCGTTATAGCCTGCCTTTCCGAGAGCGTAAAACATGTGCCTGTAGCCCTGGTTGCCCGTCGTGCTGTGCTTGCCGTGTGCTATTATATCATCGGCAACAGCCTTTGTAACAGCCTTTACGTTAGCGGAAGGACAAAGCCCCAAGCTCAAGGCAACCGAGTTTTCACACTGGGTTCCCGTAGAGAATTTGCTACCGTCAAAATACCTATCCAAAATAGCTTTTTTTGCGTTTTTTGCGTGTTTTAGGTACTTTCTTCTATCACCCTCTCTTCCGCAGATGCGGCTCAAGCGGCTCAATAAAACAAGGTGCCAGTACAGGTAAACCGTGGAGATATAAATTCCGTCGGTGCGCACGTCGTCAAAGCATGCGGGCGGAACCCAATCGTTATAATAGGTGTAGCTCATAACGTAGCCCTCCTGCTTTGCAAGCAGGCTTTCCGTCCAAGCACGAAGGGACTCATACTCCTCCTCTACAATGCGTGAGTTTCCGTAAAGACGGTAACACTCGCTTGCAAAGAGAAGATAGCAAACGCTGACGGGGTCTGCCGGACGCGAGCCCGTATAGAAGGGAGCGGTATCAGCAATTTCACCCTTTTCATTTTGCGTTTCGGTAATATCCCTGATAACCTTTTGGAAAAAGTTTTCCATAGAAAAGTTATTGACCGTTTGGAAGATTCTTGCAGCAAGGTCATTGAGCCACCCAAGCCTCTCGTCCCTCTGCGGGCAGTCGGTCATAATTGAGTGAAGATTGCTTGCCTCGGTTAAAACGGCATTTGCGTGAAGCTTGTTTATAACCTCGTTATCGCAGTGGAAATTGCCTATCTGCTTAACGTCGCTATGAACGTGCTCAACGTAAATTTCCTTTAGCGTCGCTTTGCCAACAACCTCTATCTCAACGTACCTGAAGCCGTGATAGGTAAACCTCGGAGCATACGTTTCCGTTTCAGCGCCTTTGAAAATATAGGTATCTTCGCATTGCGCGCTCCTTAAATTTATGCGGTTGATTCTGCCGTCCTTTAAATCCTCGGCGTAGCGCATAATGATTTTTGCGCCCCTCTCGCCCTTTGCGGTAATCTTAAGCCAGCCGGAAAGATTTACCCCTGCATCAATCAAATAGTGGCCTTTTTCAAGCTTTATCGGGCGTTTTGCCTTGTACGAGCGGCAAACCCTTATGGGCTCGATGCTCATTGCCTTCTTCTTACCGCCCACCGGCGAGGTAAGAAAAGTGTAAAGCCAGCCGTTATCCCATCCGGAGTGATAATCTGCCGTTGCCCAGCCCTCATACTGATCCTCAAGGCGGGCATCGTAAACCTCTCCGCCGTAAAGGCTATCCTCAACGATAGGCGAGCCGCTCATCCACCACCCCCAACAGTTTTGGGTGTGATCCTCAAAAACGGTGCCATCCTTATAATACACGTTGATCTGAGCGAGGAGCTTTCTATCGCCAAACCATCCGTGGCCGACAAGCACGCCTATAACGTTGCGCTCGCCGATATAGGGCGTGACGTCGTAGGTTGAATAGCAAACGGATCTTGAATATTCGGTAACGGCAGGATGCAGACAATAGTCGCCCACCTTATTGCCGTTAAAATACAATTCGTGATAGCCCACGGCGCAGATATAAACTCGCACGCGGTCAATCTCCTTGTCAACGGGGAATTCAAGCTCTTTTCTGAACTGCAGAGCACCGCCCTGAAAGTTTACGGGCATGGAAACCCAGGACCCCTTCCAGTCGGCCTCGCTGAGAAGCCCCATTTCAAAGGTGCCAACGGACGAAACGGTAGCTTCACCCACGCCGTCCTTTACGGTTACCCTAAAGAACGCTATTTGCCCTGATGACAGCCTTTCGCCTTGATATTCAATACCGAACTGGGCGGATGAGTAGACCTCTCCGCTATCCCAAAGATCGGGCTTACCGTTTGCCAGCAGCGTTTCGCTGCTGGCAACCTCTATTCTGTAAGCGCTTTGCAAAGCGTCTGTAGCCTGCTCGAATTTCCATCCGAAAAGAGGCCTTTGCTTGTCGATACCGATGGGATTCTTGCGATATTCCACCAGTATGTCAGTAAATTTAAGCATTATTTTCTCCGTAATAATTTTTTTATTAGTTCTTTTTCCTCAATGCTGCTACGATACCGAAGGCCGCAAATGCAAGGATGCTTTCAAAGCCAAACGCACCAAAGCAGCCCTTTTCTTCGGGTTTAACGGTATAGGAAA
This sequence comes from Clostridia bacterium, assembly GCA_017501205.1. Classification (GTDB taxonomy): domain Bacteria; phylum Bacillota; class Clostridia; order Christensenellales; family Borkfalkiaceae; genus RGIG3732. The sequence goes on along the minus strand of JAFVXM010000115.1, from coordinate 13,145 downwards.
TAGCGCCGCTTACAGTCTGGCCGTTTACAACAACGGTGATAACTGCAGTGCCTGCGTTTTCAGCGGTGAGGTCAAGACCTGCAACGGTTGCGTTAGTAAAGTCAACGTCGCCCTCAACCTTTCCGGAAGCGTATTCGTATTTTGCCTTCAAGGTGGTAACGTCGAAGGTTGCACCTACAACAAAGCTCAAAGAGGTCTCTTCAAACTTGATGCCGGTAATAACGTCCTGTACGGTTACGGTTACGGTTTTAACGATTTCGCCTGCTGCGCCGCCGTCTATTTTAGCAGTGATGGTAACGGTACCCTCTGCCTTTGCGGTGATAACGCCACGCTCGGAAACCTCTGCGATTTCGGGGTTAGAGGATTCGTAAGTGATGGTACCGCTGGTAGCCTTTGCGGGAACGCGTGCAGCGCCTACGGTTGCAACGTCGCCAACGTTCATGGTCTTTTCGGTTTCAGCAACCTCAAAGTCCTCATACTCAAGGAAGAAGCCCCAAACGTTGCCGTCATACTTGAACTGTACGGTTTCTTTAAGAACGCACTCTACGATATACATACCGGTTCCCTCTGCGATAGCAGCGTTATCGGTTGCGGTAGCCTTTAATTCACCCGTCCACTTCCAGCCGCAAAGGCCTGCTTCCAAGGTGATAACGTCGCCAACCTGATAGTATTCGTTGTAGTTGTTGATATCGAGGGTAACGCCTTCGCCAAACTGCATGAACATTGCAATATTACCGCCGCCGAGAACGTAGAAGCCAAAACCGATTTCGGTGCCGTCTGCTCTCGTGTATTTGATCTTTTCTGCAACGTTGTTAACGTTGTTGGTTGCGGTAATGTTTGCGATGTTGGTGGTGGAGTCAGGATACTGAACAAATACTGCAAATGCAAACCACTCAACAATACCGATTTCCTTAATGGTCATATCGTAGGGCTCGTAAACCTCTACGTTGTAGTTAACGGTGTAATCGGTGCCCTTATAATTAACGGTAAGCTCGATGGTCTGTGCGCCTACCTCTGCGGTATCAACGGTGGGAACGGTAAGGTTTTCGCCTACAACGAGATCAAACTCGGTGCCCTTTGCGCCGCCTTCAAATACTGCACAAGCCTTTAATGCGGGAAGAACTGCCTCTTCGCCCTTAATTACGTAATAGGTGTACTGGTTTACTATTTCAACGCCGGTAACCTCGCTTGCGGGGATAACGTTTACGTCGAAGGTATCGGAAGCCGCGCCAACGGTTACGGTTATGGTTGCAGTGCCTTCAGCTACGCCCGTTACAACGCCGGTAGCGGAAACGGTAGCAACCTCTTCGTTAGAGCTTGCGAATTTTGCGGTGCCGTAGGTTCCTTCGGGAAGCGCATAAGCAACCTGCATCGTAGCGCCTACCATAACGTCCTTATCGGCAAGGCTGTTAGTGATTTCAACTGCGGTGGGAACCATTGCTTCGTTAAATACGGGAAGCGCGTGTCCCTCGGTGGAGATAATAGCCCAAACGTGATCCTCTGCCATAACAGCGGTTACACCGCCGATCTCAAGCTTGAAGCCCTTGTTGATAAAGAACTTTGAGCCGGGGGTGATGGTGTTGTTGGTTCTTGCAATAAAGTGACCGTCGTTAACGTAAAGCATATCGTCCAATGCAACTACGTTACCAAAAGCGTCAACGTAACCAACCTTACCTTCATTTATGCCGTGTGCGCCGTAGTAGGTGCCGAGATCGCCGCCCCAGTTATCTCTATCAAATCTAATGGTAACAACGGTGGTGAAGCCCCAAGCCTTGCTGAAGTCAATGCTAACGTTGTCGCCGCCGTTAAGCTGGTTGATCTTGAGGTCTACCTCGTTAGCCTTTTCTACAACGAGAGTGAAGGGAGCGCCGGCAGTGCTGTAAACGTAGGATACGTCCTTAGCGAGGGTGCCACAATCGAGGGTGAGGCCTGCCTTAAGGGTAAGAACGTCGCCAACGGCTGCGGTATAGCCCTGATTTCTGTTAATCATAAGATAGTTGCCCTGCGTATCGATGAATTTTACGTCATAAGCCTTGCCGTCCTTATCAACGAGTGATACGTAGGAAGAAAGGGCTGCCGTGTGGTCCTCCCAATCCTCGCCGGTTTTTGCACCGAAGTTAACGGCAATACAGTCGCCGGCAAAGCCTGCGTAGTTCGTAAAGTTTACGTCTACAACAGAAAGCTCAGCTTCAGCGGATGCCATAGTGGTGATTCCAAGTGCGCCTGCGAATACGAGTACCAACGCAAGCAGTGCGGTTAAGAGTTTCTTCTTCATGAAATTTTCCTCCATAAATTTTTTTATTAAAGAGCGACGATTTTAGTCGACACTACTCTCTCGTTTGAGTCTTCTATTCTTATATAGAAGTATTTTGCGTCGTCGGGAATGCTATACGTTATAACGCTTCCGTTGACGGTTGCCCTACGCCTGCTCCACGTGCCGGAAGATACGGGTTCATCAGACGTATAATACAAAGAAGCCCTGTTTATCTCACAATTTTGAGGCAAAATCACCTCAACCGGCGTGCCGCTTGCAGAGGGCTGTGCCTTGACCTTTACAAACACCTGCTTACCTGAAATTGCCTGACCGGCAAAGTCGTAAGCCTCTACAACGGACGCCGCGATGTCCTGCGAGTGAAGCATGCCCTCAACGTAGGTGAGCGTTGCGTTTTTGCACTGCTCGTAAAGTCTTGATGCCGGCAACGGTGACATTGAAAAATCGTTGTTGGGAAGTATGAAGTAAATGGGAGTGTTTACCCTCTTGATGCCTTCCGGATTATCCCATACGAGCGCCGCAGGGAAGTTCTTGTAGCAATCGGAAATCAAGCCGTAATCATCGGCAAGACCAACCGCACAGTAAATAGGGATAGAAAACGCAAGGCGGTCGTCGTAGCACGTTATAATGGCGGTGATCACGCTGCCCCAGCTTACTCCGCATGCGCCGATTTTATAGTTATCCACGTACGGAAGTGAGTGCAGCAGGCTATTGCCCAAAATGCACGTTTGAACGGCGTAATACATCCACGTTTGCTCTATGGGCTTATTTGCATCCATAAAGTTTACGTTTGTCGGTGCCGTGTACTGTGATTTCGTGTAAAGCTCGGTGTAAGGAGATGACATTGTTGCCGTCTTTGTGGGAACGTGCCCCTCGAGGTCGAGCGCAAGTGCCACGTAGCCGCGCTCCACCCAGTTCCTTACCCAGTGCCAGTACGCGCTGCCCGCGCCGCCGTGAATAAGCAGCACCGCAGGCTTTTTGCTTTGCTCGCTTGCGTCCTCAGGCACGCCGAGATACGCAAAGGCGTAGCTCTCCTGCCCGTTGTAATCCGAACGCATATAATAGGATTTAATTCTTTCGTCCTCCGTTCTATCCTCTTCGGGCGCACGGTTAAACTCGGGCGCCTGCCAAAGGCTATCGGGAAGATCAACAGCATCAAAAACCGCGTGATTTGTCATTTCTCTCATCGTGTTACCACCATCTCCTTCTCCTGTGCTTGCGCCCTGTTTATTATTGCATCCTGCAGAAAAACAGAGTAAAGCTCCAAGTAAAAGTGCCGTAAAACGCAGTTTATTCATACTTTCTCCTTATTTTCCGTAGCTGAACGAAAGCCTTCCTAACGGTGCGCTTTCGCCGGAAACGTAATAGTTTAAAATGTTGCCGGGCTCGGTAATATTATCCGTTACCTTAAACTCGATTCTGCAGTTATCAGCGGTGAGGCCGAGTGCAGACAGCGGTATTTTATAGAGCATAACGTTTCCGTAAACCCTGTATTCCGCCTCGCCGGCGTTTTCCCAAGCGTAACCGCCGGTGGATCTCTCAACACTCGTTTTTCCGTTTGCCTTGGGCGCGCGGTTGATAATGAAATCATAACCGGCAAAGCTCTTATCTCCGCCCGTGGAAATGAGAACGTTCATCCAGTTTTCATCCTCACCGTTGTACTCGGTAACGTCATATAGAGTTTTTACGTAAAAATATAGATAATTGTTATTGTGAACCTCACGGATATCGGTAACGTCGTTGCGGTTGCTGTTATCGGTGTAGTTAAACGTGCCTGCGGCGTTTTCGTAGTCTCTTGCCATTACTTCACCTGCAAAGTCCTTATATTTTGCAGTTACGTAATCCCATTGAACGAGGGAAGCCTGATTGTCAACGTCGATAGTCATCTTGTTGTAGTTAAAGCTTGCCGTCTGCGCGTTGAGCTTATACCTGCGAACGTTCTGAACGAGCTGCATATAGAAATTATCGCCGTCCTTGCCTGCGCTCATTTCGCAGTCACGGGTGTACTCATCGGTATAAACGTCAACGAAGCCGTGCTTTCCGTTGTAGTTCTGCTTTATCGCCATCCACTCGTTCCAGCTGGTTACCATAACGTTTTTGATATCTTTCTCGTTTTCAAAAACGGTATTCCACTCGCTCTGGAAGTTCTGACCGAGCGTCCAGTCGTCATGCTTTGTTCTGGTGGCGTGGTCGTAGCCCTTTGAGGAGTGGTTGTGCATATCGCTCATATAGATAGTTTCGGGCGAGTGCTGTGCAACCGAAACGCTTACGCTGCCGGTGCCGGTGTGAACAACCTGCGGATACTGCCAGCTCATCCAGGGGATACCGTCCTCCAAATTCAGGTTGCCGTTAGGCCATTGACTTTCCTTCACGTCGAAGAACTGCTTGCACGCGTCGGTGATAAAGTAATCAAATCCGGGATTGTAGCAGGTTTGGTCGGAGGCCTTTTTATTATTTTCGGTAATGCCGATGATCATCGGCTTGCCGTTTGGCGACCACCATATCGAATCGTACTTTTCCGTTTGATAAAACTCGTTGTATATCTTGGTTACGGTAGTGCCGGAATAGCTGTTGGTGTAGAACATAACCTTGGGCACTCTGAAGCCCTGCTTTTGGAACTTCATGAGCGTATCCAAAAGCAAGAACGTGGGCTTTTGATAAACTACGTTATTAGTTGCATCAATGCACAGATAGTCTATGCCGCACGCCGTTAACAGCTCAACGTGGCGGGCAACTACCCACGGATCTGCCATGTTATAATAGCCGTAAAGGGGTTGCGAGCAGAAGTGGAATTCGCCTACCCTTGAAAGGTCGTTTTCCTCCATATTGTCGAGCGCGTCCCTGCCCTCCTGCGTTGCGAGAAGAGCGGTTATATCGTAAATATCCTTCTGCTGATGCTGGTGCTGACCGAGCCATACGGAGTAGAAAAGGCCAACCGTATGCGTGCTCTCTTCCTTTCTGTCAAAGGCGGGCTCAACCCTTCTGCCTGCGGCATCCACGCCGCACAGATTCATAAGCGAATACTCGAACGCATCGAGGTTTCTTTGGTCGTTAACGTTAGATTCAGGCGGCTTATTGCCCGAACTGCCACTATTTCCACTATTGCAAGAAAAGCTTAAAGGAAGCATGATCAAAGCCAAAATCAAAACTAAAAATTTCTTCATATCGCACCTCTTAATATCCGTAGGTATACCCAAGACGGCCTATGGGTGCGCTGTCGCCGGTAACGTAATAATCCATAATATCGTTAAACGCGGTTACGTTATCGCTTACCTTGATCTGAACAAAACACTTATCGCTCGTAAGCCCCAGTGCCGAGAGAGGAAGCTTATATACGATAGCGTTGCCGTAAACCCTGTAATCGGCCTCGCCTGCGCTTTGCCAAGCATATCCGCCGGTGGATCTTTCCAGGCTGGTTTTGCCGTTTGCCTTGGGCGCACGGTTAACGATGTAGCCGTAGCCACCAAAGGATTCTGCGATGTTCTCGTTAGTTTTAATAAGCAGCGTCATCCAGTTTTCGTCCGTGCCGTTATACGCGGTGATATCCTCAACAGCTTCAGCCAAAACGTAAAGGTACTGCTCGTCGTGCGTTACGGATACGCGCTTGATGTCGTTCCTACCCGAGTTGTCCACGTAGGTGTTTACCGAGAAGGCGTCCGAATGATCTCTTACGGCCTTATCGGCGGTGAAATCAAGGAATCTTGCGTTGACGGATGCCCAGTCTGCAAGGGTTGAATCGTCGATATTGATTGATTTTAGGCTGTACTTATAGTGCTTTGCCTCGTCATACTTAAACTTCTTTATCGTATCAACGGTTTGCAGATAGAAATTATCTGCGTATCCGCCCTTCATCATTTCGATATCGCGGGAGTATTCCTCGTTGAAGGTATCCACAAAGAACACCTCCTCGCCATCCTGATACTTAATCGCCTTCCACTCGTTAAAGCCGGTGATAAACACGTTGTTTACCTTTTGCTTTGTGGCATCGGCATTGTTTTCAAAAACGGTTTTCCACTGCCCCTCGTAGTTGGAGCCGAGAGCGGAGAGCTTGCTGTCGTTACGGAAGGTGGCGTAGTTAAAGCCCCTGCCGTTGTTGCTGCGCTTGCCTTGGCTCATTCTCGCACCGGGATGCTGTGCTAAGGATACGCTCATAGTGCCGTTATAGTTATTTTGAGGATAGCCCCAGTTCATCCAGGGGAATCCCTCCTCCAAATTCTCGTTCATGCCGTACGGCCACTGAGATTCTCTCCAGTCGAAAAACTCCATGTATTCGGTGTACTGCTCGTCGGTAAGCTCGTTAGAGCAGCCGATGATCATGGGCTTTTCACCGTCGAGCGAGAACCATAAATCCTTGTGCTCGCCCTTTTTGTACCATCTTTCGTAGATGGTTTTCACGGTGTTGGACGTCCTCGTGTTGCAATAGAAGGTGATCTTGGGAACGTCCCAGCCGAGGTCGTAATATTCCTGGAATACGTCGTAGATGATCTCAACGGTGTCGGGGTAGACCTGCGCGTTGGTAGTATCGTAAACGAGGTAATCCACGCCCGCCATGGTAAACAGCTCGCAATGCTTGCGGATAACGTAAGGATCGTAAGAGCAATAGTATCCGTAAAGGGGCTGCCCCCAGTAATGGAAGCGGTTTACGGGGCTATCCTCGTTTCCAACGATATCCCAAAGAGCATCGGGATTATTGTTTAAAAGCTCTGTTATATCGTAAATATGCTTGTAGGTTCTCGTGCTGTCGTTACCGTGCCAGATGTGATAGAAAAGGCCAACGAACATATCGTCCTTCTCCTTATCGCCGGCGCGGACGGTTCTGCCATCTTTATCCGTTGCCGTAACGTTTGCAACGGTGTAGTCGAACTCTGAAAGAGCCCTCGTGTCATCCACCCTCACAACGGGCGGATCCTGCTCCCCCTCGCTGCTGCTGTTCTTGCCGTTTTTACAGGATACAGCAGACATTGCAAAGATCAAGCAAAGCAAAAGAATCAATAATTTTTTCATAAATTCCCCTTTGTCTTATATCAAGACGGTTAATCTTTAAGGCCCGTCATAACGACGCCCTCTATAAGCTGCTTTTGGAATATAGCAAACAAAATTGCAGGGACTATTGACATTATTACGCCACCGCACATACGCATATTTGCGTTATAGGTAGCGGCATCCTTTTCCATGGAGTTTTCAAATACCACCTGCGCGAGTGTTTTAGGTGCGTAAGACGCCCTCATATACACAAACGGGCCGTAGTAGTCCCCCCAGTATGAGATAAACACGTTTACCACAACGTAGATAAGCACGGGCTTGCAGAGGGGGAGAACGATGCTCCAGTACCTTACAAAGGCGTTTGCGCCATCTATTTTTGCGGCGTTATCCATATCGCGCGGGATGCCCAGCATGAATTGCCTGATCAGGAATATATACAGCGCTCCGCCGCCAAAGAGATTTGGGATTATAAACGGATACAGGGTGTTTATCCAGTTCAGGTCAACGTAAATTGCATAAAGCGAAAGCTGTGTTACAACGCCCGGCAGCATCATCGTGCCAAGCATTATCGCGAACATAAAGCCCCTGCCCACCCACTTTAGCTTTGCGAAGGAAAAGGCTATTACGGACGCGGAAAGAGGAACTATAATGCAGTTGCTTCCCACGATTATAAGCGTGTGGATAAAGCCGTTGAGATAGTCCTCGTTTTGAAAAATTCTGAGATAGTTTTTAAATTGCGGCACCTCGGGCAGCAGCCTTAAGGTAGGATCTACCACCTCTTCTCCCGTCATCAGGCTTTTTGAAACCATATATGCATACGGGAAAAGCAGGATCACTGCGAGCAGCGTCATGAGCGCATAGAGAAGTGCGTTAACGATAAATTTGTGCTTTTTAGCATTGCGGTTGAGATTTATATAAGCCATATCAGTTCTCCTCCGCATAGAATACCCAGCTGCTCGTTCTGAACATTATAAACGTTACGATAGCTATTACGATAAGCATAAGCCAAGCGAGCGCGCTTGCGTAGCCGATCTTGCCCTTCTCAAACGCCTCGTAATAGATTTTTACGGCGTACATATAAAGAGCGTTGTTTTCGCCCCTACCGTTTCGTGTGCCGAACGTGAGAGTTCCGTTATACTGCAACGTGCCGATAACCGAGGTTATAACGTTATAGAATATCATTGCAGAGCTCATGGGTATTGTGATGTGAACGAGGCGATGCCATGCGTTTGCCCCGTCTAAAATAGCTGCCTCGTAATAATGCTTGCCTATGTTTTTAAAGGCAGAAAGCCAAAGTATCATGCCGCCGCCAACGCTCCACAGATTCATAATAAATACTGAAACGAGCGCTGACATATCCTCACTTTTGAAGAAATCAAACGGGCCGATGCCGAAAACGCCGAGGAACTTATTGAAAAGACCAAACGTTCCGTCAAACATATCCGCCCATAAAAGGCCGCCCGCAACCGCAGGTATCATACACGGCAGATAGTAAAACACTCTGTAAACGGTTACGCCCTTGAGCGTGCTGTTTACAAGCAAAGCCAAAAAGTACGATGCAACCAAGTTTATGGGAATGCTCACTATTGTGTAAACCAGGGTGTTTACAACAACCTTTTGCATATCCCTGTCCTTAGTAAATATTCTGACGTAGTTTGCCATGCCGACCCATATACGGGAGTCGGCATTGTTCAAACCGTCATAGCTGAAAAAGGAATCGAACAGCGACATCAGAACGGGCACGAGCGTAAAAACACCTATGCCTATCGCAAGCGGCAGATTGAATAGCCAGCCCGTATAGCTGTTTTTTACCGTCCTTTTTATTTTTAAAGATATTTTACTCACTTTTTCACCGTAAAGAGGTTAATTTTGCAAGGGTGATATATCAATACTCGTCGAGAGCGTATTCCATATCCTCAACGCACTGATCGATAGCAGCATCTATATCCTTTGTTGCGTTACAAGCGCTGTTGAACATATCCTTTAACGCGGTGGTGAAATCGGGCTTCATGCTGGGATCAAGCCTGGAAAGGAAAGCGGTATCGAGCTTGTATTCTGAGCCGTAAAGATAGGATGACATGTTGATGCCGGGATACTTAATGCCCCAGTTTGCAGTTGTGGGATCTGCGAGGTCTTTACGGATTGATGCGAGATTTAGGCCGTTATTTGCCATTTTCTGCTGTCCGTCATAAGAGAGCATGTAGTTGAGGAATGCCCAGCAAACGTCAGCGTACTTGGTGTTCTTGTTGATGCAGTAGCCGGCAATACCACAGCCGATCTTGGGGGTGTTGTTTTCGGTAATGAGCGGGAAGGAAACGAGATCAATCTTGTTCTTAAGCGCCATCCTCTCTGCAAAGAGTGAGAAGGATGCCGACTGGAAGAGCATTGCGGAGGTGCCTGCCTCGAAGGAAGAACCGGATGCTTCCTGAGAGTCAACGATGTATCTCTTTTCAACCATGTATCTTACCATTTCAAGGCACTTCTTGGTTGCAGCGGAATCTATAATAATGTTGCCGTTTTCATCAATAACGTCTGCACCGTAGGAGCAAAGCATGGGATAACAAACGGAGAGCCAGCTGGTAAGGTTAGCGTCTAAAACGTAGCTGCTGCCCTTGCCGGTGCTATCAAAATACTGCCTGATGGTTTCGCAAACGGAAAGGAAGGTATCCCACGTCCAACCGTTTTTAACGAGCGACATATCAACGCCTGCCTTTTCAAAGATATCGGTGTTGATAAAGGTAACAACGCTGTCTGCACTTCTGGGAACGCAATAGAGGTTGCCGCCGATAGAGCCCATATCAAAGAATTCCGAGTGGAAATCCTCTTCAAGATTAAACACGCCTGCCTTCTCGCTCGCTTCAATATAAGGATTGAGATTGTAAACGAGATTCTTGTTTACGAGATAGTAAAAATCGGGAGAGTTGGACCACACGATATCATCGAGGGTGCCGGTAGAAGCCAGGTTTCTTATCTGGCTGTCGTAGCTGTTTACGGTAACGTAGTTGTAATCGATCTTAACTCTGGGGTACATGAGGGCGAAATCCTCAATGAGCGCGTCGATCATGGTTTCCTCGTTTGAGTTGCCGCCGGGGATAAGAATTGTAATTTCAGCCTCGGTGTTCTTATCAAGATTGAGGTTTACTGTCTGGGGTGCGTCACCGGTGCTGGTGCTGTCGCCCTTGTTTTTGTTGTTGCATGCCGTAAACGCAAATGCAGTGATGAGTGCTAAAATTAAGCAGATCAGTTTTTTCATTTTCTCTCTTCTCCTTTTTTTTAATTAAGCGTATTCTTTCCGCGAAGGCGGAAAGAAGGGGTATACCCCTGAAAACCGCTGTTTTAGGCGGTTTTTTACAATTTTAGTATTCGATAAGCTGCTCTAAAATTCCCATCGTGTAAAGGCGGGAGGTAAAGTCGTTCAAGTGGTTGATGCCGTTTCCGGTTACGTCCGAATACTTCTTTACCTTAAGCATCTCCTTACTGAGCGTATACATATCCAGCGTGTAAACGTTTTTCATGGATTGCACAGCCTTGTCCAGCCTCGTCCAGTAGGATTCAAAATTCTCCATATCGTACGCCCAAGTGTTGGGGGTAAACGCCTTAAACACAACAAACTCGCAATCGGGAAGCGCAGCCTGAACGGTGAGGATTATGCTTTGAATATTATCCACGTACTTGCCTGCGCCGAAGCCGCTACCGCAATCGTTGATGCCAAAATGGATATAAACCACGTCCGGCTTTGCCGCTATAATCTTTTCCGTCTGTACGCCTGCAGCGCCCCAGTCGGACGTCATACCGCCCTTCGCCTGATTTGAAAGCGTTATGCTTGCAGCGGGATAAGCCGTTTTAAGTCCGCCAACTGCCATATCTATAAAGTTAGGCATATACGGGGGGCGGTTAAACTTTGAGGACGACGAGCAGCCCTCTGCAACGCTATCGCCCGTTATCACGATATTCACACTCTCCCCTCCGCTAAGCTTTGCCCTTACCTTTGGCAACGTAGCTTCAGAAAACGCGGGAAGCGCGCCCTTATTTAAATCGTTGAGGTCGTAAACGTAGCTCACCGCTATCTGGTTGCCGTAAAGAAGCGGACCCTCGGTATACATAACGTTAGTGCCCATCATCACAAAATCAGTTAAAACGTTGGATATCGTGCTCACCTTTTTGTACGGTTCAGGCACGTTTTCGCCGTTTAAGTTTTCCTTTGTAAGATACGGTATCGACGAGCCCTCCGTGCGCTTGATAACGTTGCCCTCAACGGTATAATCAACGCCCTCGGTAAACTCAACGTCGTACTTAAAATCCCTTACGGATAAAACCTTAACGGGCACGTATTCAAGCTTGCCGCTGATCTGGCCGTCCTCATCTAAAAGCAGCACCGTTTCATTATAAATAACGTTGCCCTGCCAGTAAGGGGTAATCATTTCCTTTTCGTTAAAAGCGTAGGTAGCCTCGTTGGGATCAACATAATTCGGGTATTTTGACACGTCCACACCTCCGTTTGAGCTTTGACTGCTATTTTCATTTCCGCCCTTACAGCCAACGGCAAATGCCGATAAAAGCACGGCGGCAACGATTAAACAGATAACGCGCAAAACACCTTTTGGTTTTTTAAGTGACACACTATTTTCCTCCTTATTTGTTCTTACATATTTAGGCTAACACCTTTTTTACGTCATTTCAATAGATATTTCAAAGAAATAATTGCACTTTTCACAGAATCTCGAAAAGATATTGACAATTTTATTGCACTTTATTATAATGGAAGTATTCTTGGCAGGGAGAGCGAATATGGCAAAAAATTCAAAAATAATTTACACAAGCTACAAGCAACGCAACGAAATGAGCCCGGATTCTCACAACATGGAAGCGCTTATGTCCAACGGAAACTTTCATCTTGTTGAGTGCGGCTATGCAGAGGTTGACAACAGATGGAAGAGCGTGGTAGCATACTTTCCCTATTACAGAATATACTTGGTTACCGAGGGAAACGCAACGCTTAAATTAAAGGATTCTATCCTTGAGCTCGAGCAGGGGCATTTATACTATATTCCGTCCTTCCAGATTATCGCCGGCGATTGCCCCGATAGCCTTAAACACTATTATCTGCATTTCTCCCCAAAAAGAAAGATTAACAACATGCTTGAATTCTACAAGCCCGTGCAGACGGTAGAGGCAACGCCAAGTGACGCCATTTTATTTAAGGAGCTTTTAAACTCCTTCCCTAAAAACGACATTGCTAACACTATAAGAAAGGCGGGCATCTTTCAATATCTGCTTGCTAAGTTTTACGACGGCGCCGAGGGCTATGACAACGATATGCTCCGCTTTGAGAGAGTGCTGACGTATATTGACGAGCATATCGACACCCGCATCGATACCGCCACACTTGCCTCGGTTGCAAACCTCAGCGAGGTTTATTTTTCCAACCTGTTTTCAAAAACCTTCGGCATCTCGCCCATCAAGTACATAAACCATAAAAAGATGAACATTGCGGCTACGCTGCTTGCCGAAAACAAAATGTGCTCCAAGGAGATCGCTTACTCTCTGGGCTATGAAAACGAGATGTATTTCTTCCGCCTTTTTAAAAGCACCTTTGGCATGACTCCCGGCAAATATAAAAAGGAATGCTCCGAGGCACTCGACTCCACGAGAAACAGCCACAAGAGCAAATAATTTATCAAAAAACCCCCTATTTCGCACAAAAATAAAAAAAGGCATACGATGGCGTGCAAAATTAGCGGTAAAATTATAACAACCGAATAAGCAGCCCTAACGGCAAAACACCACGGAAGAAAAATCCGTGGTGTTTTGCTTTGCAAACCGTAATGTGTCAAGGCTCAATATTTGCATCGTAGGAAACAAAGAATAAGCTTGGCGAAAAAGTATTTTT
>JAFVXM010000114.1 GCA_017501205.1 Clostridia bacterium | reverse complement strand
GTGACCGTTATCCGAGCAAAGACAATCTTGCTCGACTTGCCGTTCTGTTCCAAATACCGCAAGATGAACTTATCGGCGGTCAGAAGGAGAAGGACAAATATAACAAGTACAATATCATCAGCATTGCCTACTCGTCTGTATGCGGTGTAATGCCTCTTGGCTTGGTCGTTATGATGATTATATCGGTCGTGGAAAGACTGACAATCAACGACGGTTGGACAGGTATTGGTGGTTTTATGATATCCATTGTTTTCGTTCTGCCGTTTATTCTTGGCTTGGTGCTTTTTGAAGCAATCACTCTAAAAAAGAAAAACGGATATAAGACTATAGAACTGTATAGCTTGTTTGCGCTAATCCTCGTGTGGTTGCTATCAATACCGACGTATCTTTACTTGGTGTAAGATTTTGAAAAACGGAGGTCAACACGATGAAAAAACTATTAGCTTTAGCATTAGCCGTTGTTGTACTCCTGTGTTGCCTTGTTGGATGTGCTTCTTACAAGGTCGATAAAGGATATTCTTATTTTGGTAGCTTGCCCTCAATGTTTCTTGGAATAAGAACTAATCAAACAGAATATCTGTTGGATGATGTGTCTTTAGAAATCGCTTATGGGTGGGCAGAAGGCTACGTTGATGAAACAGGACACGAGGGATATGAACCTTACTCGGTCTTGATAGTTGCTTACGATTGGACTTTGAATGGTGCGTTGCCATATCGCGAGCCTACTGAAAACTATGATGCTTATTTTTCTGCGGATAACCTCTGCGTATTAAAAGAGATTAAAGATGATTTATATAGCGACAAATATGTGGTGAGAACAAGCGGTTCTGCAAAAGCAGAAGTTGAGTATAATACAAAGGAAACCTTCCGCATCCCCGAAGAACTCTTTGAGAATTTAACGAGTAGCCGTAGCTCGATTTACTTTGAGATCGTTTTGATAGGCTACTCCGAAAGCGATAACACCTATTTAGCTACTTATACTGACAATATAACAGTTAATTTTGAGCTTGATGATAACAATACTGTTAAGATTATAGATTAGGAGGTCAGCACAATGAAAAAAGCATTATCGTTAGTTTTATCCCTTATAACTCTTTTGTTCTGTATGACAGCTTGTGAAACAGACAAGTATAAAGATTATCACGCAACGAATATGGAAGCAAAGACATTTACGACATATTATGATGATTTGATTTTTGAAACGAATACAGTTGAATTGATTACGGATTATGAAACCTACTCGGCTTATCAATTCGATCTTGATTATACCGAGGGCTTCTTTGAGAACAACAATTTACTTGTGTTCATTGTTCAAAGTTGTTCTTCTGACCAAATGAAATATGTCGAGCTGAGAGAAAAAGACGGTGTGCTGTATTCCTTGTTTGAACGTGCGAAAATAGGAGAAAACGATCCTGTAACAGAGGATATTATTATATCGTCTTATTGCGTTGAAATATCAAAAGAGCTTGAATACAAAGCAGGCGAGATTATTTATAATTACAAATAAAGATAATTCATTCTATGAAATAGAGAGCGTTTTCTACGCTGCGTAGTGGTGTATCCGTGAGGTATATGCTATACAAGGCTATGCCTTGTTTTATTTGTGGAAGTGTGATATAATCTAACCGATAAACAAGAATTGGACGGAAAACAGATGCAAAATTTTGGATTATCAATGCTGTGGTTTTGGATATGCTATGCAATTGTTACTTGTGTTGGCATACTACACACAATATTCAATATCTATGTGTTAAAAATGAAGCCTATGGACGAAAACGGTATGGGTGAGGGGTATGAAAAGACAAAGCCATGGCATCCGTTATACAACATCGTTTTGTTTTCAATCTTTGGCTGGCTATATATGAACGGCCTTGCAGAACCAACCCTTGCGGAAGCTTTGATTACGGGGGCAATATGGGCAGGGGTATGTATAGTATTTGACGTGTTCGGTTGGGTATTGATAAAACACCCGTGGAGCCTCTCTTTTAAGGAGTTTTATGTGGACTATCAGCCATGGATTACGCTCATATATCTTGCGATATTTTTAGGCCCAACGGTTGGATATTTGTTTACGCTAATTTAAATAAAAATAAATTTGCAGGGCAGATAGCAACAGACAGTTGCTTGTCGGCACAAACAGCCCGTGGTATAATATAATCACAACTAAAAGGGCGGTAATTTTATGGAAACAAAGGATATTATTCTTGAGCTTAGAACAAAAAAGGGGCTGTCGCAAGAGGCGCTTGCCGAAAAGATATTTGTAACAAGGCAGGCGGTTTCCCGTTGGGAGAACGGTGAAACAATACCAAATACAGAAACGCTTAAGCTTCTCTCCAAGGAGTTTGGCGTTTCAATCAATACCCTTCTCGGCTCGCCAAGAAATCTCATCTGTCAATGCTGCGGTATGCCGCTTGAAGATTCTAATATCAGCCGTGAAACTGACGGGTTGTTCAATGAGGAATACTGTAAATGGTGCTATGCCGACGGCGAGTATATGTATCATAATATGGATGAACTGATAGAGGTGTGCGTAGCTAATATGGCAAACGAAGCGTTTTCGTCCGTTGAGGTTCGTGCATACTTGAAAAAAATGCTCCCCACGCTTGATTACTGGAAGCAATATAAAAACCTTGCAGGAGCAGAAAAGTTTGAAGAATTCAAGCGCAAGTTGATTGAAGAGATCAACTCGCTTGGGGTAGAGGGTATGCCGAGGGTTGAAAAGCTCAACGCGCTTGTTGGTGGATACGTCAATCTTGAATACCGCCTTCCAAACGGCAAAACGGTGAAATTCCTTGACGATAACGCCACGTATCTTGGGAACCAGCTTGAATGTGAATTTGGCGGCGAAAGATGCTTTGGCATCGTTGCAAATATGGACTTTATTCTTATTTGCACCTATGAAGCAAACGGAGAAAATCCCGAGCTGGTGATTTACAAAAAAAGATAATTAACCCCTTATTTCGCACAAAAACGCACTTTTGTTAATGTGGTGATGTTCTTAGCGGAGAATTTAAAGATCTCACTAAGTGCGAGCATCGCATTTGACCGGTCAAATGAAAAATGGGCTAAGCCCAAACCCTTATACATGCAGAAAGAGAGAACAGATCGGCTTAAATGTCGAAACGTTCTCTCTTTTTCTGTTTGTAATCAGTTTAGAGTTATGAGGCTCGCTACGCTCACCGTTATGAGCTTGCACGGCAAGCGTTATGATATGATTGCCCTTGTAATCTAAAACTTGGCGAAGCCAATCATAACAATGCGTAGCATTTCATAACTCATAACTTGCCCGCAGGGCAATCATAGTTGTAGCGTGAATACTCCGCTTGGAGTATCACGCTACGGGCAAGGGTGCGTTTTAATATGCTTTTGTGCGGAAGAAGCTTTACTTGCGTGAGAAAAAAGAAAGATGTAAAAGACTTTTGACAGGGCTAAGTAGGGATTATCAAGGTGTTTTGATAGACAGCGATTTTAAAATCCGCTATAATGCGATTCAAAGGAGGGCGGTTGTATGGAAATAGAAAGGAAGCTTAGGGAGGCAAGGGAAAATGCAGGGCTAACGCAGGAGCAGCTTGCTCAAGCGGTGTTGGTTTCAAGGCAAACCATATCAAATTGGGAAAACGGAAAATCTTTGCCCGATATAATAAGCATCATGAAGCTCAGCGACCTATATAAAATTAGTGTGGATGAATTGCTGAAGGGCGATAAAAGGGTGCAAAAAAAAATAGAGAAGGACGCAAGCGTTGCGCGGGCGAATATAAGAGTAATGCTTGTAACCGCAGCGATTACGTTGATGGCTTTGACGGTGTACGTCATCAGCGCATTTGTTGGCGGGGCCTTTAACGACTTTTGCGAAAATGCGATCAAGTGGGTGCTGGCAGGTATTGGCGTAGCCTTTGCAATCACCTGCTTGATCAACACAAAGGGCTACAAAATATTTGAATTTATAAAAGGAGCTTTCAAAATGAAAAAATTGCAAATTATGGCTATCGTTTTCTTGTTGGTTGGTATCTGGCTGTGTATTGCCCCTATAGGCAAAAGCAGCAATATTCCGGAAATTGCGTCTATAGCGTCAATCGTTTTGGGCGTTGGCTGTGGCATTACTTCCCTGTTTGTTAAAGAAAAATAAAGCGTTTTAAAGGCTGCGCCATAGCCTTTTATGAAAATTGCTAAAAAAAATAAAAGAATTTTTCAAATCTCCTATTGTTTTTTGGAATAATCGTGTTATTATATTATTGACGATGAAATCTACGTGCGGATAAACGCAGAGGAGAAAAAGATGAGCAATTATAACGCATTTGATAATTTTTTAAAAACCTTCAATAAAGCGGCAGACTGTTTGGATCTCAACGAGAACGATAGGGTGAAGCTTTCAATGCCCGAAAGACAGGTGCAGGTGTATATTACCGTGCGTATGGACGATGGATCGTATAAGACGTTTGAGGGATACAGAGTTCAGCATAACTCCTTCAGAGGCCCGTATAAGGGCGGATTGCGCTATCACCAGCAGGCAGATATCAACGAGGTGCGCGCGCTTGCGGCACTCATGAGCATAAAGTGCGCCGTTGCAGATATTCCGTATGGCGGCGGAAAGGGCGGAATAAAGGTTGATCCCACAACCCTCAGCGAGGGAGAGCTTGAAAGGCTTACGAGGGCGTACGTGGATGCGATATATCCCGTTATAGGCCCAAGCGTCGATATCCCCGCGCCGGACGTTAATACCAACGGGAAGATCATGGGTTGGTTTTGCGACGAGTATTCCAAGCTTGCACACGGCTTCACGCCCGCCGTTGTAACGGGTAAGCCGTTGCTTATAGGCGGAAGCAAGGGTAGAGAAGAGGCAACCGGCCTCGGCGTGGTGATCGCGGCAAAGACCATGCTCAATAATTACGGAGTTGAACTAAAGGGCAAGAGAGTTGCCGTTCAGGGCAACGGAAACGTTGGCAGCGTGGCGTCCAAATACTTCTGCAAGGAAGGTGCCGTTCTCGTTGCCGCATCTGATGTTTCCGGTGCGGTATTTAACCCTAACGGATTAGATGGAGAGCTTCTCCGTAAAATGGCGGTGGAGCGCGTATTACTCTCCGAGTATCCGCCCTCAATCGGCACCACCTTTATAGCGGGAAAAGAGGGAAATGCCGCCCTTATCACGTGCGAAACAGACGTTCTCGTTCCCGCAGCGCTTGAAAATCAAATTGATAAGGACAATGCATCCGACGTAAAGGCTAAATATATTGTGGAGGCGGCAAACGGCCCGACTACCGCAGAGGCAGACGAAATACTCGCCGACAAGGGCGTTATAATCGTGCCCGATATTCTGGCAAACTGCGGCGGCGTGGTAGTATCGTATTTTGAGTGGGTGCAGAACCTTGATCGCTACTATCTTAGCGAGGAGGAGATTAACGACCGCCTTAAGCGCAAGATGACGGATGCCGTTCAAAAGGTTTATAACACCGCAAAGCAATTCGGTGTGAGCCTAAGGCTGGGTGCGTACGTAAACGCGGTTAAGGAAATTGACGAGTCGGGCAAGCTTCTCGGCAGATAAAAGCGCTGATAATGCGCGAAAAGAGGGGTTTATGCAAAAAACAAAGAACTACGAGGGCAAGATTTTTAAGGACGTTGCTCTTGAAAATAAAACGCTTTTAAATCACGAGTTTGAGGATTGCGTTTTTGAGGGTTGCTCCTTCGTTTGCACCACGTTTAAAGGGTGTGCGTTTAAGTCGTGCACCTTTGTACGCTGTCGCTTGGCAGACGTAAAAAACGAGGGCAGCGATTTTAAGGAATGCACGTTTAAGGGGTGTAATCTGCTGAGTATAAGCTGGGCGGATGTGTTTACCAGAAACAACATTATGCCGTCTGTTGCCCGTCTTGAGGGCTGCTGTATTAAATACGGAGTGTTTTCACGCGTGAATTTTGGCAAGTTCGATTTTTCGGGCAATGACGTTGTTGATTCCATGTTTTCCGATTGCAGGCTCACGCGCAGCAGCTTTAAGGATTGTAACCTTAAGTTTACGGAATTTTTAAGATGCGATATAACCGAAGCTGATTTTAGGGGTGCAAGCGGATATAAGGTTGAGCTTGCAACCTGCAAAATGAAGGGCGCGAGATTTTCCTTTCCCGAGGTTGTAAATTTGCTTAACGGGTTGGGGATAGAAATTGAATAAGTGCCCTAAAACGCGCAAAAAACAGCTGGTTTAATAAAAAACACAAAAAAATTTCGCCAAAAGGCGTTATAAAAAACATAAAATAATAAAGGGGTTGGAAAGTTTTTTTCGAATCCCTCTTGTTTTTTTAAAAGATGTGTGATATAATTTTTATACGGCAGACAAGATGTTTTGCACGGAGGACGATCATGAAAAAAATCATCACAGTTGGGCGAGAATTCGGAAGCGGCGGCAGAGAGCTGGGTAGGCGTCTTGCGGAAGCACTCGGCGTTGCGTACTACGATAAGGAGATTATTGTGGAGATTGCCAAGCGCACCGAGCTATCCGAGCAGTACGTTAACAATATTGTTGAAAACAAGCCGCTCGTTTCATATCCTATTCACGTGGGCGTTAGCTTTAACACGGGTAATTTTGCGCCCGTCCAGCAGAAAAACAATATTTATTACGAGCAGGAGCAAATACTTAAGGAGATGGCGGAAAAGGCCCCGTGCGTTATCGTTGGGCGCTGTGCCGATCATATCTTAAGGGAGTTTGACCCCTTCCGTATTTTCGTTTATTCCGATCTTGAAACCAAGATGAGGCGTTGCCGCAGCAAGGGCATAGGAGAGGAGGAAATATCGGATAAGGATCTTAAGAAGTACATACAGCGCGTAGACAAAAACCGCGCCGAGTATTACGAGTTTTACACGGGCAAGAAGTGGGGTGAAAAGCTCAATTACGATCTGTGTATAAACACCACGGGCACGGATATCAAAATGATAGCTTCTGTGCTTGCAAAAATGCTTTAATGGCCTTTTTCGCAGAAAAACGGCAAAATAAAGGAGGATAAATTTATGAAGAAGTTTTTGGCGGCATTGCTTGCCCTTGTGGCGGCATTTGCATTTATGGCGTGCAACATAACCGGGCTTACCAACGGAGAAGCGCTTGATTACGATGCAACTAAAATTAAGGACAACATCGAACAGCTTTTAAGTGAGGACGGCTTTATGGTTGAGCTTGCCGTATCGTTTGCGGATACGGGCGAGGAGTCCGTAGAGGAAACCATCGTATACGCGCAAAAGGGAGACGTTATGTACGTTTCTGCTGTTGGCAAGGAAATGATAGTTGACTTTTCCGACGAGGGACAGGCCGTTTCTTATTTAAAGGAAGGCGATAGCCCGTGGATAAAGCACGTTGACGTTTACGATGAAACTGTAACCAGAGAGATGATTGAGCAGAATTTTGAGGAGTACTCGTCTGTTATATTCGGATACTTTGGGATGTATTCGGATTTTGCCGGTATGCTTATGGAGAAGACTGCTACCACCGTTGCGGGAAGGGATTGTGATAAGTTCACCGTTTCGGTAGGCGTCCTTGAATACGGCATTGCTTATACCTTCAGCATTGATAAGCAAACCGGAATGTGCCTTGAGTGGCAGCTCAGCGCAGACGTTGGCGAAGAGGGCTCGGCGGCATTGACCTTCTCCTGCACCAAGTTTGAGACTCCCTATGCAATAGAGATCCCCACCGATGCAATCGACGGAGATTTTGACTGGGATGAGGAATCTATTCCCCTTCCGGAAAACTGATAGATAAAAAACAAAAAGCCCCGTTTTTCTCGCAAAAACGGGGCTTTTTCTGTTTGTTTTGGTAAGGCGCAAGAGGCTTTTTTCGCCCTCGCGCGTGTGCGAGCGCGTGTATAATGCGTGCGCACTTAATAATGTTCGGGGAATACCGTTTGAGGTTAAACGATAACCTCGTACATCTTGTCTGCATCCTCTTTCCTAACCGTTTCCTTAAGCTCCTTTACGCGGAACTTTACGGCCCCGCTGCCAAAGCGGACCTCGACCTCGTCGCCAACCTTGAGGGAGTAGGAGGGCTTTACCTCCTTGCCGTTAACGGAAACTCTTCCGCCACCGCAAGCCTCGTTTGCAACCGAACGGCGTTTTAAAATTCTTGAAACCTTTAAAAATTTGTCGATTCTCATAATTTTACATCCTTTTTTCAACGACTTTTCAAATTTTTTTAAAAAAATAAATTTATTAACGAAAAACAGTTGACATCTTGAAAAATTTGTATTATCATTATAAAATGCTATAATTCCGTAATAGTGCCTTTTTATCCCCTTTAGAAAAAAACAGGGCAAAAAAACGCAAGAAAAGATAAGGAATTTATAGAAATATCATATGTTGTGTGCTTACAAGTTGCATTATACACTATTTAGTGGTAAAAGGCAAATTGTTTGAACAGAATTTTAAAAGGAGTGTGTTTGATGACACGAGAATTACCTATCGTCAAGTTCGGTAAAACCGAGAGAAGAACTTTCTCTAAAATCAAAGAGGTTCAGCCCATTCCTTACCTCATTGAGGTACAGAAGGACAGCTATGACAGCTTTATTGAGGAAGGCATTTCCGAAGTTTTTGAGGATTTCTCTCCCATAACCGATTTCTCAGACCATTTCGAGCTTTATTTTCTCGATCACACCTTTTCGGATAAGACCAAGTATACCGAAAAGGAATGCCGTGAGAGGGACGCTACCTATGCGCTTCCCCTTCGCGTTAAGGTAAGGCTGGTAAACAAGGTTACGGACGAGGTGATCGATCAGGACGTCTTTATGGGCGAGGTTCCCCTTATGACGGACAACGGATCGTTCATTATCAACGGCGCGGAGAGAGTTGTCGTATCGCAGCTCGTTAGGAGCCCGGGCGTTTACAACGGATTCACGATGGATAAGACCGGCCGTGAAATTTACAATACGACGGTAATTCCCAACCGCGGCGCGTGGTTGGAGTTTGAGCAGGACGCTCAGGACGTTCTTTGGGTACACGTTGACAGAACCCGTAAGCTTACCGCTACCGTTCTTTTGAGAGCGCTTGGCTTTGGCTCGGATTCTTCGATAAAGGAGCTTTTTGAGGACAATTCTATAATTCTCAACACCATTGAGAAGGACACTGTAAAGACCGAGGGCGACGGCCTTATCGAGCTTTACAGGCGTCTTCGTCCGGGTGAGGTTCCCACCGAGGAGGCAGTTAAGCAGCACCTTAAAAATCTGTTCTTTGATCCCAGACGTTACGATCTCGCAAGAGTTGGCCGCTATAAGTTCAACAAGCGCCTCAACCTTGCAGTGCGTATTGTAGGGCTCGTCGCTTACGAAAACGTAATTAACGAGGACGGTGAGGTTCTCGTGACTGCGGGCGAGGTTATTTCCGAGGAAAAGGCTAAGGAAATAATGAACTCCGGCGTAAACGAAATTTACGTTAAGACTGCAAGCGGCAAGAAGCATAAGATTATTGCAAACAACACGGTAGAGTTCAAAGCCGTTACCGGCCTTGCTCCCCGTCCTTTTGGCTTGCTTGAAAAAATACATTACCCCTCACTTAAGTTCTCTAAGCTCGTTTACGAGATGACCAAGGAGCGCACGATTGAGGAGGTTGCTGAACATTATATAAATGAGATCAACGAGCTGTTCTACGTTGAGGAAAAGGTTATTACCGAGGGTGAGGAAAAGCCCGAGGATAAGAAGAACGAGCTCAAGAGAAAGGAGCTCCGCCTCAAGTTCGTTGCAGCTTGTAAGGAATTCTATCAGATCATCGAGAGCGGAAAGTATGAGGAAAAGCTCAATGCAGAGCAGAAGAAGACCATTAAGCCTCTTACCGATAAGCTCAACCACAAGCACATTACCGTTGACGATATCGTTGCTTCTATCTCGCTTAATATCGACCTTCGCGAGGGTATCGGCAGCTGTGATAATATCGACCACCTTGGCAACCGCCGCGTAAGAAGCGTTGGCGAGCTTCTCCAGAACCAGTTCAGAATCGGTATTGCACGTCTTGAAAGGGTTATAAAGGAGAGGATGGGTACCCAGAATCCCGAGGAGGTTACCCCCCAGAGTCTTATTAACGTTCGTCCCGTAAGCTCGGCTATCAGGGAGTTCTTCGGCTCCTCACAGCTCTCTCAATTTATGGATCAGACGAACCCCATTGCAGAGCTCACCCATAAGCGTAAGCTCTCCGCACTCGGCCCGGGCGGTCTTAACCGTGACAGAGCGACCTTCGAGGTTCGTGACGTACACCACTCGCACTACGGCAGAATGTGCCCGATAGAAACGCCTGAAGGCGCGAACATCGGTCTTATCACTTCACTTTCCACCTTTGCAAAAATTAACGAATTCGGCTTTATCGAATCTCCTTACAGGAGAGTTGACAGGCAGACGGGCAAGGTAACCGACATTGTTGATTACCTCACCGCAGACGAAGAAGATAAATACACGGTAGCACAGGCTAACGAGCCCCTCGATGCAGAGGGCAGGTTCGTTAACGAGCGCGTAAGCTGCCGCGATCAGGATAAGATACTTGAGAAGCTCCGCTCGGAGATCGACTATATGGACGTTTCTCCCAAGCAGCTCGTATCTGTTGCAACCGCGCTCATACCCTTCCTTGAAAATGACGATACCAACCGTGCCCTCATGGGCTCGAACATGCAGCGTCAGGCGGTTCCTCTGTTGAAGCCGGAAACTCCTATCGTTGCAACCGGTATAGAGGCTAAGATCGCTTACGACTCCGGCGTTATGATCCTTGCAAAGGAGGCAGGCGTTGTAAAGGCGGTAAGCGGTGCTGAAATCGTTGTTGAAGAGGAGCACGGCAACCTCAGGAGCTACCCGCTCAAGAAGTTTGAAAGGTCTAACCAGGGGACCTGTCTTAATCAGCACCCCATCGTTTCTACCGGAGATTTCGTTGAAAAAGGCCAGATTATTGCAGACGGCCCCGCAACGAGCAACGGCGAGCTCGCGCTCGGCAGAAACATTACCATCGGCTTTATGAGCTGGGAAGGCTACAATTACGAGGATGCTATTCTTCTCTCTGAAAAGCTCGTTCGCGAGGACGTGTTTACCTCTATTCATATCGAGGAGTTTGAAACCGAAGCGCGCGACACCAAGCTTGGCAGCGAGGAGATCACCAGAGATATTCCCAACGTCGGTGAAGACGTTCTTAAGGACCTTGACGAGGACGGTATTATCCGTGTCGGCGCAGAGGTAAGAAGCGGCGACATACTCGTTGGTAAGGTTACGCCCAAGGGAGAGGCAGAGCTCACTCCCGAGGAGAGATTGCTCCGTGCGATCTTTGGCGAAAAGGCAAGAGAGGTCAGGGATACGTCCCTCCGCGTACCTCACGGCGAGGGCGGTATCGTTGTAGATATCAAGATATTCACCCGTGAAAACAAGGATGAGCTTCCCCCGGGAGTTAACAAGCTCGTTCGCGTATATATAGCACAGAAGAGAAAGATCTCCGTCGGCGATAAGATGGCAGGCCGTCACGGTAATAAGGGCGTTATTTCGCGCATCCTTCCCGTTGCGGACATGCCTTTCATGGCAGACGGCACACCCTTGGAAATCGTTCTTAACCCCCTCGGCGTTCCTTCCCGTATGAACATCGGTCAGGTGCTCGAGGTTCACCTCGGCTTGGTTTGCAAGCAGCTTGGCTGGAAGATCGCAACGCCCGTATTCGACGGCGCAACCGAGAAGGATATTAGAGAGCTTCTCAAGGAAAACAATATAGTTAACCCG
The DNA here is from genome assembly GCA_017501205.1 of Clostridia bacterium. Taxonomy (GTDB): domain Bacteria; phylum Bacillota; class Clostridia; order Christensenellales; family Borkfalkiaceae; genus RGIG3732. The sequence continues at coordinate 6,059 of JAFVXM010000114.1, read as the reverse complement.
AACGGCGAGGTTGATGGCAAGATTCAGCTTTACGACGGACGTACCGGTGAGCCCTTTGAAAATAGGGTAACGGTAGGCCAGATGTATATGATCAAGCTTCACCACCTTGTAGACGATAAGATTCACGCGCGTTCGACCGGTCCTTACTCTCTCGTTACGCAGCAGCCCCTTGGCGGTAAAGCCCAGTTCGGCGGCCAGCGTTTCGGTGAAATGGAGGTTTGGGCACTTGAGGCGTACGGCGCAGCGCACATCCTTCAGGAAATCCTTACCGTTAAGTCCGACGATATCGTGGGCCGTGTTAAGACCTATGAATCCATCGTTAAGGGCAACAATATAAGCGAGCCCGGTATTCCTGAATCCTTTAAGGTTCTCCTTAAGGAGCTTCAGGCACTTGCTCTCGATATGAAGGTTCTCACCGAAAATCACGAAGAGCTCAAGCTCAAGGATATTATCGATGACGAAACCGAAGTTCGCTCTGCAACCCGCGATAAGGTTGAATATGAGGAAGTTAACATCGTTGACGAGCCCGCTAAGGAAGAAGAGCCCGAGATCGATATCGACGACTCTATCTTTGAGGATGACGACGACGAGATCGACGACACCATCTTCGACGAGGAAGAGGTTTTTGCCGGATTTGACGATGAGTACGGCGACGTTGACGACTTTGATTTCGACGAAGAGTAATAAGGGAGGTTTAGGTAATAAATGTTTGAACTTAACAATTTTGATTCAATTCAAATCGGCGTAGCCTCTCCCGAAAAAATAAGAGAGTGGTCTTACGGCGAGGTAACCAAACCGGAAACCATTAACTACAGAACCCAGAAGCCTGAAAGGGACGGTCTTTTCTGCGAAAGGATCTTTGGACCTACTAAGGACTGGGAGTGCCACTGCGGCAAATATAAAAGAATAAGATATAAAGGCGTTATCTGCGATAAGTGCGGCGTTGAGGTTACCCGCTCTAAGGTAAGACGTGACAGAATGGGTCACATCGAGCTCGCTGCACCCGTATCGCACATATGGTATTTCAGGGGCGTTCCCTCGAGAATGGGCTTGCTCCTCGATATGAGCCCCAAGCATCTTGAACAGGTTCTTTATTTTGTAAGCTACGTTGTTCTCGATCCCGGCACCACCGACCTTTATTATAAACAGGTTATCAGCGATAAGGAATACGCAGATAAGGTAGAGGAATTTGGCGAAGGCTCCTTCAAGGCAAACATGGGTGCCGAGGCTATCAAGGAATTGCTCATGGCAATAGATCTTGATAAGGACAGCGAGGAGATGAAGAAGATCCTCGAGGAGTCCTCAGCAGGTCAGAAGCGCTCCAAGGCGGTAAAGAGATTAGAGATTATCGAGTCCTTCCGCAAGAGCGGCAACCGTCCCGAGTGGATGATTCTCGACGTTCTGCCCGTAATTCCTCCCGAACTCCGCCCGATGGTTCAGTTGGACGGCGGCAGGTTCGCAACCAGCGACCTCAACGATCTTTACAGAAGAGTTATCAACAGAAACAACCGTCTTAAAAAGCTTATGGAGCTTGGCGCGCCCAGCATTATTCTCCGCAACGAGAAGAGAATGCTTCAGGATGCCGTTGACGCTCTTATAGATAACGGCAGAAGGGGCAAGGCTGTTACCGGCCCCGGCAACAGAGATCTCAAATCTCTCTCCGGCCTTCTCCGCGGTAAGCAGGGACGTTTCCGTCAGAACCTTCTCGGTAAGCGTGTTGACTACTCCGGCCGTTCGGTTATCGTAGTAGGACCTGAACTCAAGCTTTATCAGTGCGGTTTGCCTAAAGAAATGGCAATCGAGCTTTTCAAGCCCTTTGTAATGAAGAAGCTCGTAGAAAACGGCACTTGTCACAATATAAAGAGCGCAAAGAGAACTGTAGAGAGGATGAAGCCCGTCGTTTGGGATATTCTCGAGGACGTAATTAAGGATCATCCCGTACTTCTCAACCGTGCGCCCACGCTGCACAGGCTTTCTATTCAGGCGTTTGAGCCCGTACTTATCGAAGGCCGTGCGCTCAAGCTCCATCCGCTCGTTTGCGGCGCGTTCAACGCCGACTTTGACGGCGACCAGATGGCAGTTCACGTTCCCCTTTCAATAGAGGCACAGGCGGAGGCAAGGTTCCTTATGCTCTCCACCAACAACATCCTCAAGCTGTCTGACGGCAAGCCCGTTATGTCTCCCTCGCAGGATATGGTCATGGGTGCTTACTACCTCACTATAACCCGTAGGGAAGAGGGCAAGAAGTACGATGCAAAGGGCAACCCCTGTGAGGACGGAGAGGTTTACGTTCCCAACGCATACACCTCTTGTGACGAGGCTCTTATGGCTTACCAGACCAAGCAGGTTACCCTTCAGGACGAAATTTACGTTCGTAGGACTATGGTCGTTGAGGGCGAAAAGGTTACCGGCAGAGTTAAAACTACCGTTGGCCGCATCATCTTCAACGAGGCAATTCCGCAGGATATCGGCTTCGTAGAGAGGAACACCCCCGAGGATTACCTCAAGTTTGAAATTTCCTATCTCGTAGGCAAGAAGGATCTTTCCAAGATCGTTGACGCATGCTTCAAAAAGAAGGGTGCCGCTTGCGCTGCAGAGGTTCTCGATAAGATCAAGGCACTCGGTTACGAATATTCAACCGTAGGCGCAATAACCACCAGCGTTTTCGATATGCATATTCCCGAAGCGAAGTACGGAATTATCAGCCAGGCCGAAAAAGAGGTTCTTGCCGTTCAGGAAGAGTACGAGTTTGGTCTTAAAACAGACTTTGAAAGATATAAAGCAACCGTTGATATTTGGACGAGGGTTACCAAAGAGGTATCCGACGAGCTCAAGAAGGGACTTGATACCTTCAATCCTATTTGGATGATGGCAAACTCCGGTGCCCGTGGCTCTATCGACCAGATCAAGCAGCTTGCCGGAATGCGCGGTCTTATGACCAACCCGAACGGCGAGATCATCGAAATTCCCGTTAAGTCCTGCTTCCGTGAAGGCCTTACCGTTTTGGAATACTTCATTTCTTCTCACGGTGGACGTAAAGGTCTTGCCGATACCGCTCTTAAAACGGCTGACTCCGGTTATCTTACCAGAAGGCTTGTTGACGTTTCTCACAACGTTATCGTTCGTGAGGAGGACTGCTTTGCCACTACGGGCGAGAGAGTTAAGGGTATGGTCGTTGAGGCTATTACCGGTCCTAAGGGCGAGATCATTGAGAAGCTTGAGGACAGACTTGCCGGCCGTTTCTCTGTTGAAGACGTAATCAACCCCACCACGGGCGAGGTTATCGTTCATAAGGAGAATATGATCACCGAGGATAAGGCTAAGGAGATCGTGAAGGCAGGCATAACCAAGCTGGAGATCAGAAGCATCTTCACCTGCCGTGCAAAGCTCGGCGTATGCTGCAAGTGCTACGGCAAGAATATGTCTAACGGCGAGCCCGTTCAGGTTGGCGAGGCAGTAGGTATTATTGCTGCACAGTCCATCGGTGAGCCCGGTACGCAGTTGACCATGAGAACCTTCCATACCGGCGGTATCGCATCCACCGGAGATATTACGCAGGGTCTCCCGCGTGTAGAAGAGCTTTTCGAAGCGCGTAAGCCCAAGGGTGTTGCAACCGTAAGTGAGGTTGCAGGTGAGGTTCACCTCGAAGAGAAGGGCGGCCTCAGGCACGTTATCGTTAAAACCACTGAAGGCGAAAAGGATTATTCTATCCCGTTCAGTGCAGATCTTAAGGTTCGCGAGGGCGAGGTTATCGAGCCCGGTACCGTTCTTACGGGCGGTAGCGTTAACCCGCAGGATATTCTTAAAACCAAGGGTGTCAAGGGCGTTCAGGATTATATTCTCCATGAGGTACAGTCCGTTTACCGCTCACAGGGCGTTGATATTAACGACAAGCACGTTGAGATCATCGTTCGCCAGATGCTCAGAAAGGTTAGGGTTGAGGATTGTGGAGATACCGATCTTCTTCCCGGCGAGCTCGTTGATATCTTCAAGTTTGAAGAGGAGAACGAGGCTGCGCTCGAAAAGGGTGGCAGACCCGCAACCGCAAAGAGAACGCTTCTCGGTATAACCAAGTCAGCTCTCGCAACGGATAGCTTCCTCTCGGCAGCATCCTTCCAGGAGACCTCAAGGGTACTTACAGAAGCGGCTATCAGAAATAAAATTGACCCGTTGATCGGTCTTAAAGAGAACGTAATCATCGGTAAGCTTATTCCTGCAGGTACGGGCGTTAAGGACTATAAGAGCCTCAGCCCCCAGCTTAATCCGTAAAAATAGGACAAGAGGGGAGAGCTTTTCTCCCCTCGGCTAAAAAAAATTTTAAAATCGGTATTTTTTTCAGGTTTGCGAAAAAAACTATTGACTAACCGCCGATTTTATGTTATTATAACTTGGTTAAGAGTTGTCAAATTCGGTTTTGGGGAGGAATCTGCCCGAAACTGTCTTTTGTCGTCTTAAATAAATTTGCTTCTTAAAAATGCGAAAGCGTTTATAAGATATTTCCGAAATCATACAAGGAGGTTATAAGAATGCCCACGATCAACCAGTTAATCAAAAGCGGCAGGGAAAAGGTTACCTACAAGAGCAAATCCCCGATTCTCGAGAATTGCCCTCAGCGTAGAGGCGTATGCCTTTCGGTTACCACCACTTCTCCTAAAAAGCCTAACTCGGCTTTGAGAAAGATTGCCCGTGTTCGTTTGACGAATAAGCAGGAAGGTACCGTATACATTCCGGGTGAAGGTCACAACCTTCAGGAGCACAGCTCCGTACTCGTACGCGGCGGCAAGGTTAAGGATTTGCCTGGCGTAAGGTACCACATCATTCGCGGCACTTTGGATACTGCAGGCGTTGCAAAGCGCAGACAGGCTCGTTCCAAATACGGCGCAAAGAGACCTAAATAAGCTATATTCGTATTAAGCACTAAACTACCCTACTTGTTATCGGAAGTATTTTATATTCGGTAAAGTAGGCAGTATGCCGCAAGCGTGCGGCAGAAGGTTCGCTCTCGAAAGAGAAGCGATAGCTGTACTGGGGCACACGGCCCCCCACAATTTTCAAATTCTTTAAGGAGGACTAAATTATGCCAAGAAGAGGCGGCGTTCCCAAGAGGGACGTATTACCAGATCCTATCTACGGCAGCAAGGTGGTTACCAAGTTTGTTAACCAGATCATGCTCGACGGAAAGAAGGGTACGGCACAGACCATTGTTTACGATGCATTTGCATATATGCAGGAAAAACTCGGTATCGACGCTATGGAAATCTTTAACCAGGCACTTGCAAACGTAATGCCCGTTGTTGAAGTTAAAGCAAGGCGTGTTGGTGGTTCTAACTACCAAGTACCTATTGAAATCAGACCTGAAAGAAGGCAAACTCTCGCAATCAGGTGGATAGTAATCAATGCAAGAAAGAGGAACGATAGAGAAATGAGCATGAGGCTCGCTAACGAACTTCTCGATGCATACAACAACACTGGTGGTGCTGTTAAGAAGAAAGAAGATACCCATAGAATGGCAGAAGCAAACAAAGCGTTTGCACACTTCCGTTGGTAATCTTTTTAAGGAGAATTTATGGCTAGAGAATTTGATCTTTTACACACCAGAAACATTGGTATTATGGCTCATATCGACGCAGGTAAGACTACTACTACCGAGCGTATCTTGTTCTACACAGGCCGTACACACAAACTTGGCGAAACTCACGAAGGTTCGGCAACGATGGACTGGATGGTTCAGGAACAAGAGCGTGGTATAACCATAACCTCTGCTGCAACTACTTGCCAATGGAAAGGTCACAGAATCAACATTATAGATACCCCCGGTCACGTTGACTTTACGGTAGAAGTTGAACGTTCACTCCGTGTACTTGACGGAACGGTAGCAACCTTCTGTGCAAAGGGCGGTGTTGAACCTCAAAGTGAAACCGTTTGGAGACAGGCGGACAAATACGGTGTTCCAAGGCTTGCGTACATCAACAAGATGGATATCAACGGTGCTAACTTCTACGGCGCTGTTCAAATGATGAGGGATAGGCTTAAAACAAACGCTATTCCTTTGGCTCTCC
>JAFVXM010000113.1 GCA_017501205.1 Clostridia bacterium | reverse complement strand
GGCTCGTAGTTGCTGATGAGCGCATCAAGGCGTGCGCGCCTCTTTGTGTAGGTGTAATCGTGACCTGTCTGGCCCGGATATTTAACGGCGGTCACGTTATCGGATGAGGTCATATCCTGACCTGCAATATTTATACTCATAACCTTAACCGAAGCGGTTGCAGGAGAGGTGCCCTGTGAGCTACTCTGGCTGTTGTTCCCTGCCCCCTTACATGCAGAAAAGCCCGCTAAAACAAACGTTAACGCTATAATAAGCGCAAAAATCTTCTTTTTCATAAATCCTCCGTTTCGGTTGATTTTTTTCGGCTCGGCTGAGTTTTCAGCCGAGCCGACATTGTTATTTGCTACACGTTAGCAATGCGCTAACTGATCGGAGTATTAGAGAACTACGTTCTGGAACTCGATGCTGTAGTAGGTGATAGTGCTGTTGTTTTTAGTGTTGGAAACTGTGTCGTCGTTAGATTCAACGAGAAGGATCGAGAACGCGTCGATAACGTTGACATTTGCGCCTGCGGTTATCTTGCTGGTGCTTGCCTGCTGCAAAATGTAAAGATCGTAGGTTACGGTAACAACGCCCTCGCTATCAATGCTGTAAGCAATAGCGCCGGAGGTGTTAGTAGCCTCGGTGGTGGTGGAAAGAAGACTGCTAATGTTGTAATACTTAGCGTTTGCTGCCGTATTCAAAATGGTGGTAGCGGGATCCTCACCCTTGAAAGCAAAGCCGATCTTAGCCTGAGTAATGTGGTATTTCTCTGCATTTGCAGAGGATTTGAACTTAATAACGATCTTGGAGCCTTCAACTACGCCGAGATTTGCATTGAGCATGGTTATCGACTTGTTGGCCTTACCGAAGTTATAAGCGAAATAAGCGTTGCCTGCATCGTCGAGAGAAAGTGCCTTCTGATTTTCCAAGGTGTTGCCGTAACGCTCGTAGGAAGCGGTGAACGCGTCAACGATCTGCTGGCCCGTTAAGGTCTTGGTGGAGGTCTTTACTTCCTCTTCGCCGCCCTCTTCCTCTTCGTCGGGAGTTACTGCTGCCATCTGAACATCCTGGAACTCAAAGCTGTTGAAAGTGAATGTTGCCTTACTTGTAGCAGTACCCGTGCCGCTGTTGGTTTCAACGATCATGAAGGTGAACGCATCGATATAGCCGAGGTTTACGCCCTCGCCTGCTTTACCTAATGCCGCATAAGCCTGCTGCATGAAGTAGAGATCAAAGGTCATGGTATAGGTACCGTCTTCTGCAGTTACAAAGGAGATACCCTTTTCTGCATAGGTGCCCTGTAAGGTGTTGTACTCGATGCCCTTAACCTGATAGTAGGTATCAGTGGTAACCTTGCTGTTGATCTGCTGTGCGGGATCCTGACCGCGGAATGCGATACAAAGATTGATTCTGTTAGGCGTGTAGGTAGGATACTTGTTGGACTTGTAAGTTACAACGAGCTTGGAGCCCTCATGTACGCGGATACCTGCGTTGAGCATGGTAACAGCCATATTGGGCTTGTTAAGATTTGTATAATCGAACATTGCATTTCCTTCGTTATCGAGAGAAAGCTTTTCCTGTGCATTAACAGTGTTACCGTAACGCTCGTAAGAAGCGGTGAACGCATCAACGATCTGCTGGCCCTTAAGGGTGTAGTTGCTGCCTTCCCAACTTTCAACGTAAGCGGGGTGGAGAACAACGCTTGCGGTTACAGCGGTGCCGAATACGAAGTCGTTACCCTCTGCATCTACCCAACGGTCAAACGCGTGGTCAACCTTTGCGGGAACGAGAGAAGAATCGGGCATAGCTGCTGCCTTGCCGTAAGGAACGCTCTGTGCGTCGATACCGGTGATAGCGTTGCCTTCTTCATCAACGAAGGTAACGGTGTTAACAGCGTCTGCACCCTCGAGTGCTTCGCTGAAGTAAACCTCTGCAAGCTCAATACCGTTTGCATCGCCGCAAACAACGCCGAGGGAGAAGCCCTTAACGGTGGTGCCGTTTGCATAGTAAGGAAGTGCGGTCATATCGATGGTGATTACATACCAGCCGCCTTCGAACTTAGCGGACATATCGATAGGAGCGGTTACCTCAGATGCACTGGGAGCCTGGAAGTCGTAATAGAAGTTTTCTGCGCCCTCTAAATCCTTATCAAATGCGTCGCCGCCGAGATCGGTTGCGAGGTAAATTCTGATACGGGTGATTGCACCTGCATCGGTGTAATTGTTTTTGTTATCAATAACTCTTGCCTTGAAGGTAAGATACTTGTAGGAGCCTATAGCGAGCTCTAAAGCGTCGGTACCGATCTGCTTGCAGGAGTTGCCTGCACCGTTATTGAAGGTGTAGCCGGAGTTGCCGTTAAGCGCGTACTCGATAGCGGGGAGAGTCTTATCCTCGTTGAGAACTGCGTAAAGATCCTTTGCGATCTCCTCACCCGTCCAGCTGTACTTGTTGGTGATGGTGTACTGAGGAGTGAGGGTTACGTTGCTGCGAACGCCCTTGGAGAAGTCATAAACCTCGCCGGAAGCATCGAGCCACTCGCCGGTGTAAACGTAGCCGTTTGCATCCTCTATCTTTGCGGGCTTGGTTGCTGCGGTGTTCCAAACAACAGACTGGCTTTCTGCAAGAGTGTTGCCGATTCTATCGGTAAACTGAACGGTGAAGCTCTGGGTTTTATCAACCTTGTTGAATACTACGGATTCAATTTCAACCGCCATGGTGGAAGAAACGTAGCCGATACCGAAGCCGTAAAGGATTTCGCTATCCTGCCAGTACTTGAGTGCTGCAACGTCAAAGGTCATTTCAAGCCAACCGTCGCCAAGATCCTTCTGTGAATAGAGCTGCTTGTTGGTGCCGGTGGACTGAATGTAGTAGTTTACGGGATCGTAGCCGGAAGCACCGAAATCGTTAAAGGAAAGGTGTCCGCCAACGTCGGTGAGGATGTATCCGCGAACCTGAGAGAAGGTGCCGCCTGCGGTTGCATCAAAGGTGTACTCACCGGTTTCGCTGTTAACGCTGAAGCCTACCGAACGCATTTTAACGGTAACGGAGGTGTACTCAAGAGTTTTGAGCTCAACGTTAAGGACTGCCTGCTGAAGCTGGGTTCCCTTATAGGTGTAGTAGGTGCCGGTAGCGCCTTCTACGTAATGCTCCTGGCTGTTTTCGGGAGAGAGATCTCCACGGTTAAAGGAGGGATAGAAGTGATCAGCTATTTCCTTACCGGTGTAGGTATCCTTGGTGGTTACGTACTGATAGGTAAGAGTGGTGTTAGCGGTAACCTTAGAGGTTTCAAAATCCCAGATACCGCCCTGATCGGTGTACCATTTAACGAGGTAGCCGTCCTTTGCAAGAGCAGTTTCATCGGGCTTAGTGAGGAGAGTTCCCCAGTTTGCAACGCCGCCAAGGCCTTCCATTTCTTCACCGCTGGGGTGCTTATAGGTAATTACAAACTGACGGATCTGCCAGAGTGCGTGGAGAGTGATATCTCCGGTGATGGGCGTTTCATCAAACATGAACGCGCCTGCTTCGGTGTTGTTCAGATCAAGATACCAGCCTTTGAAAACGTGGCCAGATTTGGTGGGGTTTTCAGGCTTTTCTGCCATTTCGCCACCCTTAACCACGATGGGATCTACTGCCGTTCCGCCTTCGGTTTCGAAGGTTACGGTGCATTCCTCGGGGAGCTGCTGAACAGGACCCTTACAGGAAACGAAGAACGCTGCCATGGACACGGTAAGAATAAGACCCAACACGATGCTGAGAAGTCTTTTTCCGTTAAGTTTTCTCATATAATCCTCCTAAAACGCTGTTTTAAATTTGAATCACTTTTGGTGAAACCTCAGCGCTTTTAAATTATTCAGGTTTGTTTTGGGGCTGTGCCCCGTTTGATTTGCTTTATCTTGCTTACTTTAAAAGCTCGATAGATTTAATGTAAATACCGTCGCCTGCCATAAGGCCAACACCGGTTTTTACGCCAAAGTAGGTAAAATCGCCATCCCAGAAGGCATCGTCAATTCCGCTGAAGTCAAACACTCTTGTATTCCAAGCGCCGTTTTCATAGGGAATCTGCATGGTGTTTATGCCGATGCTGATGGGTATCAAGCCCGTGGTAGACGCGCCAAAGTGAACGAGAGATGCGCTCTTGGTGCGGGACAGGCGGTATTCAATCTTTATCCTCTTATATTCGTTTGCGCTTACTGCCTTGAGATTGAGATCTGCCATAAGCTTGCCGTAATCAATGGAGATCACGGGATCGATACGGCTTCTCGGCATTGAAAGCCTGAGGCAATAGCCCGCGCTCAATCCATCCGAAACGATATCTGCCTTAAAGCCCTTACACTCGTTGTTGCCAACGTAAGCGAGAAGCTCGGGAGTATCAAAGGTTATCTTGGTAGCGCTTGCGGTAATTCCAAAGCCGCTGTTGATGACCTCGTCGTCCTCAATTGAGGGGTTGACGTAATCGTTGGGCGCCTTGGAGGTTGAAGTGCCGTTGAATTTGAGCTTTGCGTATACGGGCAGGTGGTCGGTAAGGTCGTACTGACTGCCGTCCAGAACGGGATCGGTGTTGTACTCGCAGTAGGTCTGCTCCTTATCCTCTGCAAACGTGCCCTTAACGACAAAGTAATCGCTGACCTCTGCTCCCTGATGGAAGATATAGTCTATACGGCTGCCGTTGTTGTTGAGAGTTTTGCCGAATATTCTCGCCGTGCCGGATTCGTCCGGAACGGGTGCGCCGAGCTTAGAGTCGCTATAATGCGCGTTTTCGAGCATATGCGGATACGAATAGAATGCCTCTTGGGTGGGGCTGCCGTTAAAGTCACCGCCAACTACGATGGGCAACGGCTTATCTCCCCACTTATACTCCTCTGCTATATCGTACAGCCCCTCGGTGAGGTTTCTCGCCTGGCCGTAGTTGCGGAAGCACTGTGCGCCGTCCGGTCTGGTGCAGAGGTGCGTGGTGCCGTAAACTGCGGTTACGTTGGTCCTTTTATCCCTCAAAACCGCCCACGAGCAGGTGGTGGTGTTGCTGGCGTTATAGGTGCCCTCGTAATCGCCGGAGTAGGGATTTTCGGGAGAGGTCTTATCGTCACGGCAGAAGAAGGTTCCGCCCGCAACGAGATCGAATTTGTTCTTATTGTAGTAAAGCTGATTGTAGAAGGCGCCCCTGCTGCCTACGCCGTTTGTGCCGCCTGCAAGATTAGTGGTGCCAACGTAGCCGTATTTGGGGTATCTTTTAATGAGAGAATCCTCGTTATCAATAAGGAAATCCCACCATGCGCCCCTGCCGTTTACCTCTTGAAGCATGAGGATATCGGGCGAATAGTAATCAACCATAGTGCAGAGGCGGATAAACCTCTTTCTCATGGTGTAATCGTCGGGCGTTTGTCCCTTATACAAAATGTAGGTCTTTTCAAAGTTGGTGGGAGCGGCTACGTTTGCGGTGATTATTCTAACGCTCGTTTCGGCCGTAGCCTCCGGAATGTAGCTGCCCTCGCCATCGGAAGACGAATCCCCCTTGTTTTTACCCTTGCACGCCGTAAGCGAAAGTGCGCTCGCTGCGGCGATTGCAAGAACCATTATAAAGCTTAATAATTTTTTCATCCTTTCTCCTTTTTACATCTTCAGCGCAGATGCAAACTCCGTGCCCTTGAAGAATTTAAGCGAGATTGCACTTACGACCATGAGCGGCAAGCCGGATATTACGTACATCGCGTACAGCACGCCGAAACCCTGATCCATATTGTCCTTAACCGAGCCGGATTTTAACATAAGCAAGGTTATAACGGACATCTTTTGCTCATCCTGCAAAACGAGGGTGTTCCACAAATAGGAGTTGTAAGCACCCGTAAAGCCGGTTAAGAAGCGGTAGACGACGATAGGAATAGTCATGGGAAGAACTATGTGGGCAAACAGCTGAACGTTGCTTGCTCCGTCTATTCTTGCAGCCTCTTTGAGTGACTTGGGCTGGCCCATAAAGAATATTCTGAACAGGAATATACCGCTTGCCTGTGCCGCAGACCAGCCGGGAAGCCATACCGCCCAGTAGCTGTTCATGAGGCCGGCGTTGTTTACGAACGCGTAGTTTTCAGAGGTGTTAAGCTCGTTGGGCATTACCATAACCATAATATAGATATAGAACAGGAAGTTGCTGCCGAAGAACTTTACCTCTGCAAATATGTAAGCCATTACCGCGCTTATTATAACGAGAACGGCTGACTGAACGAAGGCTATAAACACGCTGTTCCAGATATTTGCGCCAACGTAGCTGAACGCCTTTGCATAGTTGTCCCATCTGATATCGTTGAGCTTGGGGAAGCTGAATATGCTGGTGGTTATCTCAAAGTGCCCCTTTATGCTGTTCATTATGGTGAGCATAAACGGGATGAGCGTGAATATTATGGCAAACGCCAAAATTATGGAAATAGGTATCTGAACGCGCAGTCTTTCGCTCCTTCTAAGGCGCACTATCTTATGTTTCTTTCTCGTATTAGTCATAAGAATTCTCCTTTTTGAGCATTTTTCTAACCCTCGCGAGGGAGATACCGGCGAGAAGCACAACCATTATAACCGCAATGGTGGACGCCATACCCAGCCTATCTGCCTGGAGGTAGTCGTACAGCTTGTACATGAGCGTCATCGTACCTCTCAAGCCCTCCGTGGTTGCCATAATTCTACCAACGGACTTAACGCCCGCGATAATTGCGCCGATGGAAACGTACTTAACCTGTCCCATAATAAACGGCAGGTCAATAACGAAAAACCTTCTTATAAGTCCGCAGCCCTCAAGCTCGCAGGCATCGTAAACCTCTGTGGGTACCGTCATCAGCGCGCCGTAGAAGAGCAGGAATCCGCCCACCCACGGGAAGCCTATGAACAGTATGGACCAGATGGCGTACCGCTCGTCTACGAGGAAGCCTATTGCCGTGCCCGGACCGAATATCTTTTCTATAATAATATTTATCGCACCGTTAGGATCTATGCCGTAAATACCGTATCTCCACATGAGCATCGCCGCTATCGTGGGGATAAGACCGGGTATGTACATAAACCACCTTATAATCTTAACGGAGCTCTTGTTTCTGAGCAGCATTATGAGGTAAGCGTAGAACACGGGCGGAACCACCTGCGTGAACAGATACGAGCCTACCAGCAATACCGTGTTGCGGCAGATCTGAAGGAGCAGATCCTTGTTCGTTACGAAAAGCTCCTCGTAGTTGCCCCAACCGATAAATTCCTTGGGCTTACCTAACTCGTAATCGAAGAAGGAGTTGATTATCGCCGATACGGAGGGGTAAATGCTGAACATTATCAAAAGTGCGAAGGACGGCAGTATTACAAGGTATATCCACTTGGATCTCCAAAGGCTTACGCCAACCCATTTTACCTTGCTCCATACCGCTTCAGACGCCTTTTCCGAAACGAGCATAACTATAAGCAAAAGCGTGAGCGCTGCGCCTATATAGCCGAATACGAGGCTGATAACCTTGCCAACGGTTGCACCGTCAAGCTGGCTCAGCTCGGAAAAACTGTAAACCGTCATCTCATACCTTTCGGTTCTCGTATCTATCCAGTGGCAGATAAACGCGTCTGCACCGATGGATGCATGCATGCCCCTGATACCGAACTTGAGCTTAACGGTATAGTCGATCTTTCTGTTTTCAACGTCCACTGCGGAAACGGTGTTTCCGTCCTCGCTTACTGCAAACAAGGTGTTATTTTGCGCGTTATAGGTGGTAAAATACCCCGGCTCTGCAAGACTGACAACGTAATCGGGCTTATATCCCTCGTTCTCACTGTTTGCAAAATCCTCTGCAGTTATGCGGTAAACGTCTCTGTTCAAGAAAACGTAAAGCGCGTTGTTGCCGTCGTACTGCGCCGCCGTTACGGTAACGCCGTCGCCAACGGTTATCGTCTTTACCTTCTTTTCGTATTCGTTGGGATCCACCTCGGCAAGTCCGTCCAGATTTGTATCGAACATCATCGCCTTACCGGTGGTGAATACTGCTATAATGTTTTGATGGTCCTCGGTAACGGCAAAGCCCTTTACGAGCGCGCCCATCGAAACGAGCTTTTTGTTTTTGTTGCCGGAAACCCTCTTTATCTCCCTGTTTACAGAGCTTACGAAGGCGTCACCTATAACGGTGGTCTTTTCCGCGTAAACTACGATACTCGTTGCCGAGCCCGCGCTGTTGTGCAGAGAGTAGATATCGATAACGCCGTCGTGCACGTCAAACGCGAAGTTCTTAACGCCGCTATCGGGGTTTGCCGCGATGTTCCAGTTGCCCTGATGGGTATCGAGAAGCTCCAAGCCGTTTTCCTTGAGCGCATAGAGGTAATAGTGGTTGCTGGTGAAGGCAATTACCCTATCCTCCGTAACGCCGGTAACGTAGGTGAACTCACCGCTGTCACCGGTTGCTCTTACTAATTCGGTTTGGAATTCAACCTGCCCTTCGAGACCGATCTTCTTTACGAAAAACTTTCTCTCCCCACCCTCGCTGTTCACGCTCGTTGTGAGAAAGTATCCGCTATCGTCGTAGGTAGAGGATACCGCAGAAAGGTTTTCCATTTTCCCTTCCGTCTCATAGGCAAGCGCAGCGCCGGATGCGTCGGCCGTAAAGTGCGCATAGCCTAAAAAAAGACCTACGCACCCCATCGCAAGGAATACGATGAGGGCGATCAATCTTTTATATTTCTTTTTCAAAAAACTTTTCATTTGGGTTTACCCTTTTTTTTTGACAGTTCCTTATCAATTAGCCGTTGCTGGTGGGCTTTTTGGTGTAATTCTTGTAGCAATCCGAGGTGTACTGGGAAAGCTTATCGTTTGCATACAGCGCGATCTGGGTGTTGAACACCTTGGTTATAGCAGAGGGGTTGTTTGCGAGAACGTTAGTCTGAAGTGCGTTCTTGCAGATGCTGTACTGCGAGCCGCTTGCGTTTACGCAGCCTGCAAGAAAATCGGTAAACCAGTTAGCGCAAAGACCGTTGAACTCAACGTTCTTGGAGTACTCAACAAAGTTGCTCCAGCTTGCGGGCATAACTGCACCGTCGATAACGGAAACTGCCTTGGGCCAGCCGGAGTTCTTTTCAAGTCCCTTATAGAACAAGCTCTGGCCGTAGGGCGACATAAAGAATCTGATAAAGTCAAGGTAAAGCTCGATCTCTTCGCTGGTCTTACCCTCGGTGTAAAGGCCGATAAATCCGCCTACGCCACCCTCGTCACGGGTGCTGGTGGTGTGAACGTGAAGGGTACAAGCGTCCTCGGTAGCAGCGTCGTCAACGTGGTTGCAAACGTGCTCGCCGCTTACATCGTTACATGCTACGTTGCAGTGGCAAACCATGGGGAGATAGTCGAAGCAAGCCCAGTCAAACTTAACGTTTCCGCTGTTTTTGTAGTTTTCAAGAGCTACGCCGAAGCCGATGTAGTTTACCATGAATACGGAGTCGTTCTTAGTTCCGCGGAGGAAGGACTGCTGAACCTCTGCAATGCCGTTGCCTGCAAAGCCTGCGGAGAGGTAAGGTCCTATCTTGCAAAGGTTTGTCATAAAGCAGTTGAACTTTGCGCTGTTTGCACCAACGTAGTAGGGGTTATCAGCCTGCTCGTTAAGCAGCATATTGTAAGCGCGCATGGAGTTTACTGCATAGTAAGGATCGTGCTCGTAATTGTTCTTAACAAAGTTGAATTCAAAGCCGTCAGCGGTGTTCTTGTTGTAGTTCCAGTCGCCTTCCTGAACCTGAATATCGTCGATAAGATCTCTGTAATACTGATCGAGGTAAATTCTGTACATCCACTTGAAATCCTTGGTGGAAACAGAGTCGTTACTGCCGCCGATACCGAAGGGGGAGGTGTAGCCTGCCTGCTTGAGCTTAGCGCACGCGTCGATAATGTCATCCCACGTCTTGAGGTCTTCAACCTTAAGGCCAACCTCTGCAAGAGCGGTGGTGTTTACGAAGAAGCAGGTGTTGGTGTTCTGGAAGGTGATTCTCTCTGCACGGAGATTATCAAAGGTGTATTCGTTCAAAAGGTCGCCAACCAAAACCTCTTCGCCCGCGGGGCTTGCATAGGGGTTAACGCTTTCAACGAAGCCGCCCTGGAAGTTATAGCCGTAGGACTTAAGAGCGTCCTGAACGTAGTTACCCTGCATAAGACCAACGGTCTCGGAGCCGGAGTTCATCTGAAGAAGGAGCGCTTCCTTGAGTGACTGACCGGATGCGTACTCGGTGTTCTTGATGGTTACGTTGGGATACATGGTTTCATAAGCATCGTAAACGTATTCCCAGCCGGGGAGCTCGTCTGCATAAGCCCTTGCCATATAGAGCGTGCCGGAAAATTTGTTCTTGTTTTGAGAAACGTAGTTTTTATCAAACTGATATTCCTCGGAAAGTGATGAATATACCGTTTCGTCAATTTTTACTGCAGTGCTTCCGCCGCCGCTGTTGCCGCCGGTACTGCTGTTTTTGCCGCCCTTATTGCAAGCGCCGCAAGCGAGCACTACTGCAAGAGCGAGAAACAATGCAACTAAACCCTTAAATTTGTTCATTTTGTTCTCCTTATGATATTTTATTTAAAGCTTTGCTTTAGGTTTCAATGTAATTAAGTGCTGCTGTGCGTGAGAATCACGCACAAGGGCATATGCCCTTTTTTCCCCCATTTATTCACGCACCGCTACGGTTTGGGTGGAATATTGATTTGGGAGCTTCTTTTATCATTATATAGTTTATTATAAACCACCCCAAACGGCAATAATATATAAATATTGATACCATATATTTTAGTTTTGATTTTTTTTGATAATCGTATTGACAGAAAAAAACAAATGTGTTATCCTTTTAGCGAAAATTTCAAGTTGTGCGCCACACCCAAAAAATCGCGGCAAAACGGCAAAAAAATGCAATTAACCGCCTATTACGCGCATTAACCTAAATTTCAACATTAAAACACGGAGAAACTGCCATGACGGATACAAACGCCATTATGCAAGAGATCGAAACGAAGGACTATCCCCGTTTCACCTTCAGCTCAAACTGCGGTGACCTTTCTATTGCCGAGAAAAACGCGCGTTTTACAAGGCTTGTTTGGCGCACGCACAACAACTTTCATAAGCATAAGTTCTGGGAAATCTGCATGGTTTTGAAGGGCAAGGGCAAGCACGATTTTTTAAACGGAAAAACGCTGGATATGTATGCGGGTACGATGTGGCTTTTACGCCCGGATGACGTGCACAGGATCCGCCCGTTGCCGGCAGTTGCCCAGAACGACGCGTCCTACGCGCACAGGGATATATACATCAACGACCAAACGATGAAGAGGATTCTCGACGCGTTTGATCCCACCCTTTACGATACTCTTATGGCCTCGGACGAGCCGATGTTCTCACTGCTCCCCCTGCAGGAGCTTGTCAATCTTGAGTCCATGGTCAGCTATTACAGCCTTAACGAGAGCAATTTTGAGTTTATGCACGCCGTTTTGGCTTCTCACGTTATAGCCTGCGCGATCGAGCAGAATAATTACATTGTTAAAAACGATAAGCCGGAGTGGCTGAACAACCTTATATCCAACCTGAATAAGATAGACTTTATGACTCTGCCGATGAAGAATATAATCTCCTCGATAGGCTACTCGCAGGAGCACGTTTGCAGGGAGTTCAAAAAGCACATGGGCACTACGCTCGGCAAGTACATCCAAAGGATGAAGTGCCTGTATTCCCTCTCCCTTCTCACCGACAAGAGCATACCTATAATAGATATCGCAAACAAGCTTTACTTCCCCGATGAAAGCAACTATATCGCCACCTTCAAGAAGATATATAACATCACCCCGGGCGAGTGGAGAAAACACCTTAAAAACCAAACAACCACCTAAATCGCACAAAAACAGGTTTTTTTTGCTATAAAAGGAGAAGCATCATGAAAAGCTATATCAAATTTTTGGGAACGAGCGCGGCGGACTTTAAGCTGCTGAGAGCGACCGACTGTGCCGACCGCTTTGATAAAAATGCAAGGCGCGCATCCTGCATGATGATAGGAGAAAGCATCCTTATTGACTGCGGCATGCACGTTTTGGATTCGATTAGAATTGCTAGAATAGACACCTCTAAAATTACCGACGTGTTTGTGACGCACTTCCACGCCGACCACTTTAACCGCGAGCATCTTGAGGCTATCGCGGAGGGCAAGCCCAACCCCGTAAGGCTGTGGTGCAGACAGGACACCGCGTTTGAGAGCTTTAAAAACGTGGAGATAATAAGGATGGAAGAGGGCGTTTACTACCACGTTTCAAAGGATATAAACGCCATGTCCGTATACGCAAACCACGAGGACTCGGCCTTCCCCAACCACTTTTTGTTTAACGTGAACGGTAAAAAGGTTCTTTACGCAACCGACGGCGCCTGGATGCTTGCGAGAACGCACCAGATACTCAAAAAGAAAAATATTGATATTTACGTTGCAGACGCTACCTGCGGCGACTACGAGGGCGATTACAGATTTGCCGAGCACAACAGCATCCCCATGCTCAGGCTCATGATCCCCTCTCTTAAAACCGCGGGCATTATTCACGATAACACGCAGATACTTTTAACGCACATAGCGCCGTCACTCCACAAGCCTCACGATGAAATTCAATCCTCCGTAGAAGCAGACGGCATGACCGTTGCGTACGACGGGATGATAATTGAGCTTTAACCCCCTAAATCACACAAAAACGAGGAGTTTTAACCTATGAAGATAGGAATTTTAGCCGGCACCAACCGCGCGGACGAGTTTGGCAGATACGGCGAGAATACTTACAAAAAGCTAAAGGAATTTGGCTTTGAGGCTGCCGATTACAACATAAGCAATACCGACTCGGATATATACAATTTGCCGAGAGAACAGTCGGACGCCATACTTTTGAGAGAGAGAAGGCTTGCCGAGGAGGCAGGCATTGAGAT
>JAFVXM010000112.1 GCA_017501205.1 Clostridia bacterium | reverse complement strand
ATACTTCGAAAACTCATAATTACTGCCATCATATTACAAGTGAAAATATGAAAAAAGTATATTTTACAGATTACATTCCCTTTGATGATTCTTTGTTTGGAGATGAAGATGGATTATGGGTGTTTATATTATTTGCGGAAGAAAAAGAGGATCCTATTTTTTCTCAGTATAACACGGGGTTATTAACTAATCCAGTACCTTTGTTTGTAAAAAGGACGCTAACCGATTATTATGAGGGAAAAGTGTATGATTGGTCCGAATTGCTATTGCCTGCCAGCGTATCATATTATTACAATTATGATAATGCCCCAAATCAAGGATATTATTGGCTTGATGATGCTTATAGCAATGAAACAATAAAACATAGGCCCAAGGACCCCACACGCGAGGGATATGAGTTTACGGGCTGGTACAAGGAGCCGGAATGTGTAAACGAGTGGGATTTTGACAAGGATATTGTAGTTGAAATACGCAACGAAAACAATCGTGAATTGTATCATGAAACTAATCTTTATGCGCGTTGGATAAAATTATAAAAAAGGGGTAGTTGAAATGAGAAAGCGTTGTGATAAGCGCGGGCGAGGACTTCTCCGCCGCAATATTTGAGGTTGATTTTAACTGAATTAAACAAACAAAAGCCCCGTTTTTGTGAGAAATACGGGGTTTTTTATATTGAAAGGCGAAAATATGGCATAAAAAAACGGATGGCAAACCATCCGTTTGATTTCAAAAAACTGTGCATTCTCCTTCGACAGTACGCACCGAAGCGGTAACGCAGTAGGTTACTCCCTCAAAGCTTCCTCATGGCACACAAATAGGTCCGCTTAGTGCTGCTATATTCCTATCCTGACACGGTTCACGGGTATTCATTGCATAAGACCTTGTTATCAACATTCCTTGCCGCGTGCAGCCAACCATACGTAAAGCCTAGGGAGACGTTCAGCCTCGCTGTAGCGGATTGCGAGTTCAGGGCACCGCTAGCTCCCCACCTAGCACAGTAGTATTATTCTATACTAATTTTATATTTTTTGCAAGCGTTTTTCGCTTTACTAATTTAAAAAATTTTGGTATTATAAATATAAAGTGGAAATTGCCGTGGTTTTTCGGCAATAATATTAAAGGCGACGATTGAGGACGCGTCTGCTTTTACCCTTGTGTTCAGAGAGCTGCCGTTTGGTGCGAGGCAGTCAAAGGCAAAGCAGGTATCACCTCATAGCTTGCTTGGCGATGGGCTGTTTTGCCCGGTAGCCTTGCACGGGCAACCTTCCGTTATAGGCAACGAGCGCACCCGCTTTGGGTGAACGAGAGTGGTACCGCGGATATTCTTCCGCCTCTTGATATTCAAGGGGCGGTTTTTATTTTTAAGCGGCAGCATAAAAGGCGAAAAAATCTATTTATAGGTGAGGATATGTATAAAAATGTTGACACATCCCTTAACTTTTTGGATAGGGAAAAGGAGATTCTCGATTTTTGGAGAGAGAACGACGTTTACAAAAAGAGCGAGCGTAAAAACGTGGGCGGTCAGCCCTTCTGCTTTTACGACGGCCCCCCCACGGCAAACGGCAAGCCGCACATCGGCCACGTGCTTACCCGCACGATGAAGGATATAATTCCTCGTTACCAAACAATGAAGGGCAAATACGTTCTCCGTAAGGCAGGCTGGGATACTCACGGCTTGCCCGTTGAGCTTGAGGTTGAAAAGCTGCTCGGTATGGACGGCAAGCAGGATATCGAAAAGTACGGTATCGAGCCGTTTATCGGCAAGTGCAAGGAGAGCGTTTGGAAGTATAAATCCGAGTGGGAGAAGATGAGTGACCGTATCGGCTACTGGGTTGATATGGATAATCCGTACGTCACCTACGACGATAACTACATTGAATCCGAGTGGTGGGCGCTCAAAAAGATCTGGGAAAAGGGACTCTTATACAAGGGCCACAAGATCGTGCCTTATTGCCCCCGTTGCGGAACTGCGCTTTCCTCTCACGAGGTAGCACAGGGCTATAAGGACGTTAAGGAAAAATCTATTTTCGTTAAATTTAAGGTCAAGGGCGAGGAGAATAAGTATATTCTCGCTTGGACTACCACGCCTTGGACTCTTCCCTCAAACGTTGCACTCTGCATGAACGCAGAGGAGGATTACGTTGAGATAGTATCCGACGGCGTTCACTATATTCTTGCAGAGGCACTCGTACCCAAGCTGTTTGAGGAGTATGAGATAGTTGACCGCAAGAAGGGCAGCGGCTACGAGAGGATGGAGTACGAGCCTCTCTTCCCGTATGCAGCGGGCACCTTCCGCGAAAAGGCGTATTACGTTACCAACGACGGCTACGTTACGCTTACTGACGGTACCGGCGTAGTTCACATTGCGCCTGCGTTCGGTGAGGATGATGCCAAGGTTGGCAGAAATTACAATCTCCCCTTTGTTCAGCTCGTTGATGACCGCGGCAGATTCAAGGCCGGAACGGGCGAGCTTGAGGGCACGTTTGCAAAGGATGCGGATAAGCTTATAATCAAGGATCTCGCGGCTCGCGGGCTGCTCTTTAAGGAGCTTATGTTTGAGCACAGCTATCCCTTCTGCTGGAGATGTGATACACCCCTTCTCTACTATGCAAGGAGCAGCTGGTTTATTAAGGTTACCGAGGTTAAGGATAGGCTTCTCGCCGCAAACGCTTCGGTTAACTGGATACCCGAAACCATCGGCACGGGCAGAATGGGCAACTTCCTCGAGAACGTTATCGACTGGGGACTTTCACGCGAGAGGTACTGGGGTACGCCCCTTCCCGTATGGACGTGTAGCGAGTGCGGAAAGGTTCACGTTATAGGCTCAAAGGCAGAGCTTAAGGAGCTTTGCGGAGTGGAGGGCGATATTGAGCTTCACCGCCCGTATATAGACGAGCCTACCTTCAAGTGCGAGTGCGGCGGCGTTATGAAGCGCGTTCCCGACGTTATCGACTGCTGGTTTGACTCCGGCTCCATGCCCTTTGCTCAGTATCACTATCCCTTTGAAAACGTTGAGCTTTTCAACGAACGCTTCCCTGCTGATTTTATTAGCGAGGCGGTGGATCAAACGCGCGGATGGTTCTATACGCTGCTCGCAATATCCACGATATTGTTTGATAAAGCCCCCTTCCGCAACTGTATAGTGCTTGGCCACGTTAACGATAAGAACGGAATTAAGATGAGCAAGCACAAGGGCAACGTCGTTGATCCGTGGACTATTTTAGATAAACAGGGCGCAGATGCAGTAAGGTGGTATTTCTACACCTCGTCCGCTCCGTGGCTTCCCTCAAGGTTCTATGAGGAGGCTGTTTCCGAGGGCCAGCGCAAGTACATGGGTACACTTTGGAACACCTATGCGTTCTTCGTGCTTTACGCCGAAATTGATAAATACGATCCTTCAAAATACGATATCGAGAGCTGCAAGCTTTCACTCATGGATAAGTGGATAATCTCCAAGATAAACACCCTTATCAAGGAGGTTGACGAGCATCTCGACAGATACGAGATATTTGAGGCAGGCAGAAAGCTTCAGGACTTTACCGACGAGCTTTCCAACTGGTACGTCCGCAGGGGCAGAGAGAGATACTGGGGCAGCGAGATGAC
Organism: Clostridia bacterium; assembly: GCA_017501205.1. GTDB lineage: Bacteria > Bacillota > Clostridia > Christensenellales > Borkfalkiaceae > RGIG3732. Next base: position 17,357 of record JAFVXM010000112.1, on the reverse strand, counting down.
CGAGGACAAGGCGGCGGCATACACTACCCTTTACACCGTTCTCGTAACGCTTGCAAAGCTCACAGCACCGTTCACACCCTTCGTTGCGGAAAATATTTACAGAAACCTCGTGCCCGCATTCTATAAGGATGCGCCCGAATCCGTTCATCTTTGCGATTTCCCCGTTTGCGATGAGAGCAAGATCGATCCCGCACTCGAGGCAGGCATGGCAGAGGTTTTGGATATAGTTGTTCTCGGCCGTGCGGCAAGAAACTCGTCAAACATCAAAAACCGTCAGCCTCTCGCTAAAATTATGGTTGCATCCGAGAGAAAGGCGGAGCTTTCCGAGGGGCTTCTCGCAATAGCGAGGGACGAGCTTAACGTTAAGCAGTTTGAAAAGATGACTAACGCGGGCGAGTACGTCGTTTATAAGCTTAAGCCCCAGCTCAAAACGCTCGGTCCCAAGTACGGCAAGCACCTTGGCAGCATCAAAAAATTCCTTGAGGAGTGCGATGCGGCAAAGGTAGTTGCAACCGTTAAATCGGGCGAGAGCTATAAGGTTACGCTCGGCGATGCAGAGATAGAGCTTGGCTACGACGATCTTCTCATTTCATCTGAAAGCGTAGAGGGCTTCGTTTCCGCTTCCGACGGCGGCATGACCGTGGTTTTAGACGTTCACCTCACGCCCGAGCTTATTGACGAGGGCATTGAGCGCGAGCTCGTTTCGAGAATTCAAACGATGAGAAAGGAAGCCGGCTTTGAGGTTACGGATAGAATTTGCGTTTACTATGAGGCAAGTGAAAACGCTGCAAGGGTTTTAACCGAGCGCGCAGATAGCTTATGCGGAGCAGTTCTTGCCTCCTCCGTTAGCGTTGGCACAACCACCGGCTACACCAAGCAGTGGGATATTAACGGCGAGAGCGTAACGCTCACCGTAAAAAAGGTATAAGTGCCCTTTTTCGCACAAAAATCAACTAATTCAGGAGTTTTACCCCTATGAGACTTGCCGATAAATGGTCGGATTACAAGGTAATAGCAACGGGCGACGGCTACAAGCTTGAGCGGTGGGGAGAGGTCACGCTTCTCCGCCCCGATCCTCAGGTGATATGGCACAGCTCAACCGATATGAACGCGTACCCCGGGCTGAACGCCAAATACAGGCGCAGCGAAACGGGCGGCGGAGAGTGGCAGTATCTTAAAAAGATGCCGCAGGAGTGGACGGTTAGCTACGGGCAGTTAAAGTTTAAGGTCAAGCCTATGGGCTTCAAGCACACAGGGCTCTTTCCGGAGCAGGCAGCCAACTGGGAGGTTATGATGGACCTTATAAAAAACGCCGGCCGTCCGATAAACGTGCTCAATCTTTTTGCCTACACGGGCGGTGCTACCGTTGCGTGCTTGTCTGCGGGCGCATCCGTGTGTCACGTAGACGCGGCAAAGGGCATGGTTGAGCGCGCGGGCGAAAACGTGAGGCTTTCGGGGCTTAAGGACAGGCCGGTTAGGTTCATCGTGGACGACTGCATGAAGTTCGTTCAGCGAGAGATAAGGCGAGGCAGACGGTACGACGCCGTTATTATGGATCCGCCAAGCTACGGCAGAGGCCCTAACGGCGAGATGTGGAAGATTGAAAACGACCTGTTTGATTTCGTTAAGCTCTGCACGGGCGTGCTTTCGGATAATCCGCTGTTCTTCCTTATCAACAGCTACACCACCGGGCTTCAGCCGGCGGTGCTCAAAAATATTTTAACCCTCACTATGAAGGGCTATAACGGCAGGGTGGACGCCTATGAGGTAGGTCTGCCCACCGAAGAAGGCATCGCGCTACCCTGCGGTGCGGGAGGTATGTTTATAAATGACGGCAAATGATCTTGTAATTTTGTATGAGGACAATCATATTCTCGTGGTTTTAAAGCCGCAGAACGTTCCCTGCTGTGAGGACTCCAGCAAGGATCCCGACCTGCTATCCGCTATTCGCGAGTATATTAAGGTTACCTACTCCAAGCCCGGCAACGTTTACGTTGGGCTGGTTCACCGCTTGGATAGACCTACGGGTGGCGTTATGGTTTACGCAAAAAGCTCAAAGGCAGCGGCACGTCTTTCCGAGCAGCTCAAGAGCGGTGATTTTGAAAAGAAGTATTTTGCCGTTCTCGTGGGTTGCCCTCGTGAGAAAAAGGCGGTGCTTACCGATTACCTTAAAAAGAACGCCGTAAACAACATGGTTTACGTTTGCGGTCAAACGGTAGAGGGCGCAAAGCTCGCCGAGCTTGATTATAAGATCCTTGAGGAAAAGGGAGAGCTTTCCCTTGCCGATATTCGCCTGCACACGGGCAGATCGCATCAGATTCGCGTGCAGATGAGCCACCTTGGCACTCCCGTCTACGGCGATATGCGCTACGGCGGAGAAAAGGCCAAAAAGGGCTACCTCGCGCTTTGGGCGTACACGCTTTCCTTCTCTCACCCCGTAACCAAGGAGAGGATGGTGTTTAAGGTTCAGCCGCCCAAGGATGCCGCTCCCTGGAGTGAATTCGATCTTGAAAAGCCGTTTGCGTACATCAACCCCAAAAATGCTTAAAAAATAAGTTAACCCCGTAAAACACGTGTTTTACGGGGTTTTTATATGCTGTGTGTTATTTAAAAACGTCTTCAAAGAGCTTCATGTTCGATTTTTTAAGCACGCCCTTTATCGCCGCCATAGTAAGGCGGGGGAACAGGCGGTAAAAAAAACACATCGCTTTTGCGTCCGCGCCAAGCACCATGCGCGTGCGCTTTCTCTTAATGCCGCGGTAGATCTTGTTCACCATGCGCTCTGCGGGCATGCTCATCATAACGAACAGCTTGTTGCTGTCTATCGTGGAGTTTTGAGAGCGGAATATCTCCGTGCGCGCAAAGCCGGGCATAACCAGCGCGACGTACGCCTTGCCCTTCTGCTCGTAAATGAGAGCTTCGGTGTACGCCTTTATCGCGCTTTTTGCCGCCGAATAAGCGGACGTGCCAACTATCGTTGCGAGTGACGACGCGCTCCCCACGTTTATTATCGCAGGGCAGGGAGATGCCGATAATATGGGATAAAGGGCGTTTATTGCCTTTATGCAGGCAAAATAGTCTACTTCCATAACTTGCCTGAAGGTATCTTCCGGAACGTTGAGCGTGCGGTTGAAGGGAGGGAATATCCCCGCACAGTTTATAAGCCCGTCCACGCTCTTGCCGCTTGTCTTAAGCTCGTTTGTAAAGGCTTCCCATGCGGCAGAATCGGATACGTCCATTTTAACTGGGATAAAAAGGCTTGCGCTATCGCCAAGCTGCTCGGAGAAAGCGCGCAGCTTCTCCTCGCTTCTGCCTATGGCGTAAACGGTGCAGCCGTGGATTTTAATAAGCTTTTCGGCAATGCCCTTGCCAAGCCCCGATGAAGCCCCCGTTACTACGAAGGCTTTTTTATCTAACCAACATTTTTTCATAATTTTATTTTATCACAATTTGCCGTCAGTTGCAAACGCTTTACAAAGCAAGGTTAAAATTGTATAATATAATTAGGTGGATAATGGGTATCTGCCGTCAATTATCAGTACGGAAGTGTTAAGATATGCGAATAATTCTTGCGAGCGCTTCGCCGAGGAGAAGTCAGCTGCTCAGTGAAGCGGGTGTGGATTTTGAGGTTATTCCGTCCGAGGCGGAGGAGCGCGCCGATAAGGCTTTGCCCCCGCAGGCGTATACCGAGAGCCTCGCACGCTTTAAGGCGGAGGACGTTTATGCTAAAACGGGCGGAGTAGTGCTTGGTGCCGATACCGTCGTTGTGCTTGACGGAAAGGTTCTCGGCAAGCCGACGTCAGAGGGCGATGCCCGTGCAACGCTGCGTGCTCTATCAGGCAGGCGTCACGAGGTAATCACGGGATTTTGCGTGATTTACGGCACTTCTTGCAAAAAAATTATAACCGATCACGTCGTTTCGGGCGTTGTTTTTAACGAGCTGAGCGATAGCGTGATAGAAGAATACGTCGCGTCGGGGCTTCCCATGGATAAGGCGGGAAGCTACGGTGTGCAGGACGGATACCCTCTTGTGAAGGAGGTTCAGGGCAGCCTTACGAACGTTATAGGCTTGCCCGTCGATCAAGTGTTAAAGGTTTTAAAGGAGATTGAAAATGGGCGTTAGGTTTGCAATTGACGTTGGCTCGAGCAAAACTGCAATTTATCAGGTTGGCGGTGGGGTTGTCCTCTCCGAGCCGAGCATCGTTGCCGTGTCGTCAAACGGAAAGAAGACCGTGAACACCGTGGGGACGGATGCAAAAAAGCTTCTCGGTAAATCAGCCAAGGGCACAACCGTATTTTCGCCTGTTTTTGAGGGTGAGATAGAAAAGGAAAACGCTGCAAGGCTTATGCTTATGGACTTTTGCAAAAAGGTAGAGATAGGCAAGTTCGGCACGCGTGCAGAAGTGCTTGTAACCGTTCCTTGTGGAACAGAAAACCCCGCAATTCGCAGGTTTTCGGCACTTTTTGCTGATTGCGGAGTGACGGACGTGAGATTCGTGGAGTCGCCTATTGCGGCGGCACTCGGGCTGAACGCACCCGTAACCGAGCATAATCCGTGCTTCGTTATAGATATGGGCGGTGGCATAACTAACATCGCGGCAGTTTCGCTCGATGGCGTTATCGCAGGCGTTTCCGCTAACATCGGCGGAGATAATATTGACAATATGCTCATTGATTTCGTTGAGGAAACGTACAGGCTGAGGATAGGCTCGCAGACGGCAGAGCGTATCAAGTGCGAGATAGCAAGCCTCTTGCCCGACGATACCACCTCGCTCGTTATTAACGGAAGGGATCTGGACGGTGGCTACCCGCGCTCCATGCAGCTTCAGGCAAAGGATATTACGGAGCTTATTAAGCTTTACGTAAACAAGATAAACGAGATCGCGTCAATGGTTATGGCAAAGCTTCCCCCCGAGGTTTCGGCAGAGGTAAGGCGCACGGGCATCTACCTTGCGGGCGGGCTTTCAAAGATCATCGGGCTTGAGGAGTATTTCCACAACGAGTTCTCCTTGAACGTGAGGGTGAACCCCGATCCCGAGCTTGCCGCCGTTATAGGTGCAGGCAGAATAATGCTCAGCGATAAGCTTTATAAAAAGCTGTCTTTTAAAGTGTAAAGTCAACGTTTCAGGAGTGCAAAATTGAGTGTGACGAGTGAAGAAAGAGAAAAGAGCTTAAAATATATAAGCGCAAAGCTCTGATCGCACTCGGCTACGGCATGAACGAGATATGCGAAAAAGGGGACTTTTACACCGGATTCGATCTTGATAAGGCCTGTGATTTTTACGGAATTTTGAGGCCCAAGGTTTATCCCATATAAAAAAACAAACGGTGCGCTGCCTGAAAAATGGCGGCGCTTTTTTATTGCGGTGAAATTGAGGCGTTGGCGCAAAAAAGATAAAGAGAGGCTCAAATAGTGCAAAAATTACCGAAAAAGGCGGGAAATGGAAGCATAAAAATCGGCAATTTGCGTGTAATCAGTTGCGAAAAATGTCGAAACTGTGATATAATCCCTTTGTATAACATTTAAAATATATATAATATATATATTTGTTTGGTTAAAATTTCCACCCGAGGCGGCTGACGCTTATGGGAATAAAAACGTATGGAGAAGTAGTATGAAGAAATTTGTTATTTTACCCGATACGACCTGCGATTTGAGCGAGGAGTTGAGAAATTATTTTGGCGTTGAAGATTATATGTACGGCTACGTGCATATCAACGACGGCCAGATAAAGACCAGGCTTGACTGGAACGAGATTTCCCGCGAGGAATTTTACGGCACCCTTTCAAACAAGAAGAACACCGTTTCCAGCGCGGTTGCAAGCCCCGAGGAATTTTACGAATTTTTTGCACGCTACGCAAAGCAGGGCTACGATATTATCAGCATGTCCCTTTCTTCTAAAATAAGCGCATATTTTAACGAGGCGTCAAAGGCAGCCGAGATGATCAGGGCGAATTTCCCCGAGTGCAGAATTTACTGCGTTGATACGATGAGAATGTCCGGCTCGCTCGGGCTTTTGGTTGCTTACGCATGCGAAATGTGCAAGGAAGGCAAGAGCTTTGACGAGATTGTTAACTGGCTTGAGGAAAACAAGCACAGAGTTCACCAGATGGGCCCGATAGACGATCTCACCTTCGTAGCGAGAAGGGGCAGGATTTCTACCGGCAAGGCTATAATGGGCCAGCTTATAGGCGTAAAGCCCATGGGCGATTGCAACAAGGACGGATACGTAACCGTTCTTTCCAAGGTAAAGGGCATCAAGAAGGCGCTCGCGGTAACCGTTCAGTACTTAAAACACATGGCTACGGACGTTGAAAATCAGTATATCTTCGTTCATCACAGCGCGAGAGAGGAGTACGGTAAAACTCTCAAGGAGATGATTGAGAAGAGCGTTCCCTGCAAAAAGGTATTTTTGAGTGACGTTTTTGCTTGCAGCGGAACGAACATAGGCCCCGGTATGGTAAGCATTTACTTTTTAGGTGAGCCCATTTCTGATGACTGTGCAAAAGAGAAGGAAGCTTTAACACTCGCAATTTCCGAATGCTAAGTCAATGGAAGGTGTCGATATATGGTTACTGTAATTGACGGAGCATGCTATACTGAATTATTGAATTACGGCATACGAAACATGAACGCGTACCGCAAGGCCTTAAACGAGCTTAACGTTTTCCCCGTGCCGGATGGCGATACGGGAACAAATATGGTTATGACGTTAAGGCAGGGCTTTGAGACTGTAAAGGATAAGGATCTTTCGCTGGGTGAGTGCATCACAGCGTTTGCATCCTCAAGCGTTCACGGCGCAAGGGGTAACTCCGGCGTTATATTTTCGCAGTTCTTTAAAGGTGTTTCAGAGGTTTTAAAAAATTATAAGGAGGCAGACGTTGCCACGCTTGCCGCATCGCTTGAAAACGGCAGTAAGTTTGCGTACTCATCGGTGGCACAGCCCGTTGAGGGCACGATGCTGACCGTTATGAGGGATGCGTCCGCAGCCGTAAACAGGGCAATGCCCCTCGCTACGGTTGAGGAGCTTGTTGAGGTGTATCTCACCGAGGCAGAGGCGTCGCTAAAGAGAACGCCCGATCTTTTGCCCATACTTAAAAAGGCAGGCGTTGTTGACAGTGGCGCGTGCGGCGTGGTAAGGTTTTTTGAGGGCGTTAAAAAATACCTCAAGGGCGAGCCTATCGGCGAGGGCTCTTCGGCTGAAGGTACGGGCGAAAAGCTGCAAATAGTGGACTTTTCGCTGTTTAATAAGGATACGCAGTTTGTTTACGGCTACTGCATAGAGGGCCTTTTGCAGCTGCAGGCAGATGAGAGCAGCTTTGATATAAAGGCGTTTAAAAAGGGACTCGTTAAGGTTGGCACGTCGGTAGTCGCTTCTGTTGAGAAGGATAAGGTTAAGATACACGTTCACTCCTTAAAGCTGGATAGAGTGTTCAGATATTGCCAGAAATACGGCGAGTTTTTAACCCTTAAGGTGGAGAATATGACCGTTCAGAACACGGTTATAGAGAACTCCTCGGAGCCAACGAGAAAGTTTTTGTATAACGAGGAAGGCTGCGAGGGCGGCTTTGCCGTGGTTGCTGTTGCAACGAATACGTACATGCAAAAGAAATTCTTTGAGATGGGGGCAGACGTTGTTATTTTAAGCGAGATAGCTCCCTCGTCGCAGGATTTTATAGATGCGTTTGAGCTTACGGGCAGCAAGAATATTTTGGTGTATCCCAACAGCTCAAACTCAATTCTCGCGTCCATGCAGGCAGGAAGCATGTATAAGGGCGCAAAGGTAACGGTGCTTAACAGCCGCTCGCTGGTGGAGTGCTACGCATCGCTGTCGCTTATGGATTTCAGCGGCACCGTTGAGGAGGCCGTTTCCGCATCAAACGATACTATTTCAAACATTTATCAGGTTTCCGTTCACGTATCCGCAAAGGATACAACCTACGGGCAAACCGCAATCCGCAAAAACGAATTCTTTGCCCTTTCGGATAAGGATAAGAGAATCGTGTGTGTGAGCAAAACGGTTGAGGAAGCCGCAGTTAATTCGGCAAAGGCCGTTTTATCGGATGGGGAATACTGCGTTGTCACGCTCTATTACGGTATGCACGTTGGCGAGGACCTTGCCGAGCATATTGCAGAGAGCATCAACGAGGTGGATTCTTCCGTTGAGGTTGCTCTTGTTCCCACAATGGAAACGGCGTGCGGGCTGATAATCTCGTTTGAATAAATAAAGGAGAAAAGAAGTATGGAAAAAATCAAAGGAAAAAAGAAGCTTCTGCTTTACGGCTGTTCCGGTCTTGGCGTAAATATGCTTACGCTTATGATAGGAACGTACCTCTGTAGCGGATTGCTGATCGGTGGGTTTGACGAGCATCTTACCGAGTGGACGTATATCGGCAAGGATCTTGTTATTGCAGCCGTTTGGTCTGTAATGGTTTTGGTTGCGAAGGTTTTAGACGGTATTATCGATATTCCGCTCGCATCTCTTGCAGATAAGATAAGCAATAAGTTCGGCCGCAGAAAAACCGCTATTCTCATAGGCTTTTGCGCTATGATAACGGCGTTTTTGCTCTTCCTTATTCCGCTCAATAAAGAAGCAACCCTTCTCAACACCATTTGGTTTGGCGTTATACTCTGCACCTTCTACTCGTTCTACACGCTCACTATGCTCACCTACTACGCTACGTTTGCAGAGGTTTGCGAAACTGAGAACGACGTGCTGTTTTTATCAAACGTTAAATCCGTTTGCGACGTAGTTTATTTTATTCTCGGCTACGCGCTCATCCCCGTGTTTATAGGCATGAATATAAATATCCGTATCGTATCGCTTATATTCCTGCCCCTTTCGCTCACCATGATGATTCCCATGTTCATGCTCAAAGAGGGCGGAGCGGTAAATACGGCAGACGGCGCACCTGCTGAAAACGAGGATCGCCTCACCTTAGGCTCTGCGCTCAAGTGCTCGGTTAAGAACTGGTCGTTTATGTACTGGATGTTCACCATTTCCGTTATGACGGTGGGCCTTCAGCTGTTCCTCGGCGGCATAAACGAGCTGTTCTCCTCAACGGGGCTCAGCATGACCGTAGTTATGGCATCGGCGTTCGTACCCGTGCCCTTCACCCTTATTCTCTATAACCACATTGTAAAGAAAAAGGGCCTCGGCTTCGGTTACAGATATATTCTGAGCATATTCACGGTAGGCATGCTGGTTATGCTTATATGCTGTCTGCTGCACGAAAAGGTTACGGAAGGCCAGCTTACCGCTATTGCAATAGTGGGCGGCTTGTTCGTTTCCTTCGCGATAGGCGCGTTTTTCTCAATTACTTACACCGTTCCCTCACACCTTGCTCAGAGAGAGAAGGAGAGAACGGGCAAGAGCGTTTCGCCCATGTACTTTGCAGTTCAAGGCCTTTTTGAGGGCGTTGCTGCAGGTATCGGAACAGGTCTTATTCTCGTTCAGCTCAAGGATCACAATGCAATTCTCTGGCTGCCCGTAATAGTTGCGGTATGCTGCGTTATCGCGTTTGGAATGTCGTTTGCCTTCCCCAAGGAAATTTCCCAAATGGGTAAGGAAACAAAAGAAAGCAATAAATAATGATATATAACTTTTTTAGAATATTTTGCTGGATAGTAAACTATCCGATCGCTCTTCTGTTTACGAGGCACAAAACCTATTATGAGGATAAGGCTTCAACAAACCTTAAAAAGGGCGGAAAGCTTTTAATTCAAAACCACTTTGGTGCTTGGGATTTCGTGCTTTCGTCATACCTTGTTTTTCCAAGAAGACTTTACGTCGTCACCTCCGAGATGCCGTATAAGAACAAGCTGCTTTCCATCGGTATGAGGTTCTTTAACGGTATTCAGGCAAACCGCAACACCATGAATATGGCGTTTATGGATGAGTGTGCAGGGTATATTAAAAAAGGTAAGCTTGGGCTTATTTATCCGGAAGGGCGAAACACTCCCGACGGCAAGCTTCAAAGATTTAAGCACAGCTATCTCGTAATAGCTCACCGTGCAAAATCCCCGATAGTGCCTATCGTTTCGGACGGTAACTATAAAGCCTTCAGAAAGGTAAGCGTTATTGTTGGAAGGGAGATCGACGTATCTTCATTTTTCAGCGATCCCGAAAGGCCTATCCCCGAAAAAGCAGAGCTTGAGCGTGCAAACGAATACGTCCACGCAAGGGTAGAGGAGCTTCGCGAGCAGTTAGAGGCTTTAAAAAAGATTAAAAAAGGGAATATAAAATGAGTGGTTCAAGTATTGTTCCCATATTGTTATGGGTTTTAGGAGCAGTTGCCGTAGCTCTCTTGCTGTGGGTGCTGTTCTATATTCTGGTGGCGTATATCGTCTACACGAAAACCATGCGCCGCACAAGCAAGGAAAAATGGGCAAGGGGCTCTTCTGCAGATCTTGATGAGGACGCCAACAAAATGAGCCAAATAGGCGACGAGTGGTGCAAGGCAAACGCCCCGTTTAAAACGGACGTTCACATCGTAAACGACGGGCTAAACCTTTACGGTGAGTATTACGACTACGGCAATGATAAATGTATGGTGCTTTTGTCCGGCAGGACGGAGTGCTTGAGATACGGCTACTATTTTACCAAGCCGTACGTGGAAAGCGGCTATAACGTGCTGCTTATAGATCCGCGCGCACACGGAAACAGCGACGGTGAGTTTAACACCACGGGCAGAGAGGAGAGCCGAGATACCGTTTTATGGTTCAAGCTGCTGAAGGAGAAATTCGGCATCCGCTCGGTGGTGCTGCACTGCATTTGCATAGGCTCTGCAACGGGCATTTACACTATTCTCAATAAGGAATGCCCGAATTTCGTGGAAGGCATAGTTACCGAGGGCATGTACGTAAACTTCGGTGAGTCCATGAAGAACCACCTCAAGGAGCTTAAAAAGCCCGTGTTCATGCTGCATAATTTTATAGATATGTGGATGAAGCACTACACCGGCTACGGCATGTATTACGGCCCGATAGACGTTATTCACAAGCTTAAAACGCCCCTGCTTATGCTTCACAGCAAGGAGGATCTTTACTCCACGCCCGAGCTTGCCGAAAAGCTTTATAAGCTTGCCGGCAGCAAGAGAAAGCGTCTTGTGTGGTTCGATAAGGGCGCACACTCAAGGCTCAGAATAACAGCAACCGAGAAGTACGATGCGTGCATCAAGAGCTTTCTCGGCACGATAAAGCCTGTGCGAGGCTAACAAAAAACCCGCTAAAACGCAGGTTATCAACAAAAAAAGCCGTTCAACGAGGGTTGAGCGGCTTTAATTTATGTGATTGAATTCTGTTGGCGGCGGAAATCTCTTGGGCTTAAAAGGAACTCCTTTTTAAATATCTTTGAAAAATAATTGTAATCGGGTATACCTACGGCGGCGGCTATTTTATTAACGGGCATTTTCGTACTCTCAAGAAGGTGGCACGCCTCGGTGAGCCTGCATTTTTTAACGTGCTCTGCAGGCGTTGCCGAAAAGCATCTTTTAAATATGGAATAGATCTCGCTGTGGGATAGGTGAAATGCCGAGCACAGTGCCAAAACGGAAAGGTCGGCGGAGAGGTTATCCGATATGTATGCGGATATCCTCGTTTCTATGTCGCCCTCTATCGAGCTCATCAGGTTTTTAAGATACTCGTATCCCGCGCAAGCGTCCATTATGTGTATGGCGGAATTTATCCTGTCCCTATCAAACGAGGGTAGGGTGGCGTAGGCGTGTGATAGCTCGGCGCACGTCTGCTCATCCTTGGGGATCACGTCGCGCGGGAGGGCGGAGTGAGAGTTTTCCTTGATCTGCCCCATTGCAACGTAGCCTATTATGCTGCCGCCGTAAAGAATGGGAGAAACGCACTCGGTAAGCCCTGCGTGGCAGGTGTAAACGTACTGCCGCTGCGTCTTTTTGCACTCGGCAAAAGCCTTTTTATCGCACTCCTTGCAGCGCGCGTCCATCTTTTCATCTGCCCTTAAAAGCTTGCAAAATGCCGATAGCCTTTCGGGGTAGTAGCAAAGCTCTGTGCCGTTATAGTCGTACACGCAAATTTTTATGCCTGAAAGGTTGTAAAAATCCTTCAAAAGAGCGTTAAGTTTTTGTAGATTGTATGTCTGCATTTTAGTATTTTAAAAAACAAAATTACCATATTTTTATATAAATTATACTATAATGCGATATTTAAATCAAGTAAAATTTAAATGTTAGGAGGAAAACTATGAATTATCTTAGCTTTGACGTAGGTACTACCTGCTGTAAATGTCAGCTGTTCTCCGAAAAGGGTGAGATACTCGAATATCTTTCCGAGGAGTATGATTTTCGCCGTGAGGGCGAGTACAGCTACGTGGATATAGATGCCGTTTGGAAGCATCTTAAGGGCATGCTCAAGGAGGTTGCAAGCCGCCACGAGGTATCGTCCGTTTGCATATCGTCGTTTGGCGAATCCTTCGTGCTTTTGGATGAGGATGACAACGTTATTTTTTACCCGATGATATATACCGATCCGAGGGGAGAGCGTGAGGCGGATGCCGTTCTCGAGCGCTTTGGCGGAGAATATCTGTTTAACGTTACGGGCGTTTTGCCGCAAAGCATGTATTCTCTTTATAAGCTTTTGTGGATAAAAAACAACCGTCCCGAAATTTTCAAAAAAGGCGCAAAAGTGGCCCTTAACTGCGATTATCTGGGCTTTTTGCTCACGGGCAAGAGGGTTATAGACTACGGCCTTGCCGCAAGAACGGGCGTTTTTGATATTGCCGAAAAGAGGTTTTCGGATGAGATACTCGGCGAGTACGGGCTAAGCTCAAGCATGTTCTCAAGCCCTGCGCCCACGGGCAGCGTTGTAGGCAAGATAAGGCAGGAGCTTAAGGAAGAGCTCTCGCTCAAGGGCGATTGCACGCTCGTTCTCGGCTCGCACGATCAGGTTTGTGCCGCGCTCGGCGCAGGCGTTTTGAAGGAGGGCGACGCGGTTGACGGCATGGGAACGGTTGAGTGCATTACCACGGTGTTCTCCAAAAAGCCCACGGACGTGAATATGGGGCTTCAGGGCTACTGCTGTGTGCCCTACGCCGTAGACGGGCTTTACTGTACTTACATTTTGAATTATTCGTGCGGCTCCACCGTAAACTGGCTGAGAAAGGGCATAATGCACGGGTATAAGGGTGAGGAAAAGGATTTCTTTACCTATATAGAAAAGGGCATGAAGGACGGCCCTACGGGAATTTTAATGCTGCCGTATTTGGGCGGCGCATCAACGCCCTTCCAGAACGTAAACGCCAAGGGCTGCTTTTTAAACCTCACCACCGATACCACGGATAGCGATATCTACAAGGCTGTGATGGAGGGAACGGCTATGGAAATGCGCTTGAATAGCGAGGTGTCGTCTGCTTACGGCGTAAACATCAAGTCGCTCGTTGCAACGGGTGGCGGCGCAAATTCCGAAAAGTGGCTTAAGCTCAAGGCGAGCATACAGAACGTCCCGGTAAAAACTCTTCGCAGCAGCGAGGGCGGCCTTTGCGGCTGCGCTATAATGCAGGCTGTTGCAATGGGGCAGTTCGCTTCCTTTGAGGAAGCAGCCGGCACGTTTATCGTGTACGGAAACGAATATACCCCCGAAAACGCAGTTTATCGCGCGTATGAGGGGCAATATAAAAAATATAAAAAACTATATCAAACTGTAAAGGAGATGTATTGATTATGAAATTTGCATTATTTTTCGGTAACCGCGGCTTTATGCCCGCAGAGCTCATTGCCGGCGCAAGAACGGATATGATCAAGGCTGTGACCGACGCAGGTCACGAGGTTCTCGTTATGGATGAAAACGCAACCCGCTACGGCGCTGTTGAAACTCGTGACGAGGGCAGGCTCTATCATGACTGGCTCAAGAGCCACGAGGGCGAGTACGACGGAGTTATTCTCTGCATGCCCATATTTATCGATGAAAACGGTGCGGTAGCCGCTCTTCAGGATGCAGGCGTTCCTATCCTTATGCAGGCTTATCCCGATGAGATCGGCAAAATGGACTTCCAGCACCGTCGCGACGCGTACTGCGGAAAGTTCTCCGTAACCGACGTGTTCTATCAGTATCAGATTCCCTTTACCGTTATGAAGCCGCACGTTGTTCATCCCTTAACGCCCGCTTTCAGGCGCAACCTCGATGATTTCGCTGCTATCTGCCGCGTTGTAAACGGCATGAAGAGGTTTAACCTCGGCTGCATCGGCGCAAGAACCACCGCTTTTAAAACCGTTCGCTTTGATGAGGTTACTCTCCAGCGCTACGGCATCAACGTAGAGAGCTTTGATCTTTCCGAGCTCGTGTTCAAGGTTGGCAACAAGAAGGACGATGATCCCGCTGTTCTCGCTAAGATCGCTCGCCTTGAAAACTACACCGATTTCACTAAGGTTCCCGCTAAAAACAAAATCACGCTCGCAAAGATATCCGTTGTTATCGACGAATATATTGAAGAATACCACCTCGACGCAGTTACCCTGCGTTGCTGGAACGAGATGGAAACCATACTCAGGGTTTGCCCCTGCGTGCTCATTTCCGAGCTCAACGATCGCGGCATCGTTTGCTCCTGCGAGATAGACTTAACGTCCGCAATATCCATGCGCGCTATGGCACTTGCTTCCGGCAAGCCCACCGCTTGTCTTGACTGGAACAACAACTACGGCGAGGATGAAAACAAGGTTATACTCTTCCACTGCGGTCCCGTTGCACAGAGCCTTATGGCAGGCAAGGGCACCGTTACCGAGCACAAGATGTTCGCTAAGGGCGATCCCGGTAGCGGATGGGGCTCCAACGAGGGTAGAATCGCTGCCTTCGATATGACGTACAGCAACTGCTTCACCGAAAACGGCAAGCTCAAGATCTACGCAAGCGAGGCAAAGTTTACGGAAGATCCTATTGAAGAGGCGTTCTTCGGTTGCGGCGGCGTTGCAGAGATCCCCGATCTTCAAAATAAGCTCATCAAGCTTGCAAAGGGTGGATTTAAGCATCACACCACCGTTGGCGTTGGCAATATGAAGTACGTTTTAGAAGAGGCGTTCAGCACCTATCTTGGCTACGAAGTAGTTGATATTGAGGGATAAAGGGGACTTTTTATGATAATTACTAAATTTGACGAAGTAAAAAAGATATACCAGAAGGCCGCTGAAAAGGGCTGGGTTATTCCCTGCCTCTGCACGGAAAATCAAACCACCACCGAGGCTATTTTAGAGGCGTGCAGCGAGTACGGCAAAAAGATCGGCGAGAGAATTCCTATTCAGATCGCAATAACCGTAAATTACTCTCACCGCCAGCAGGCGATAAATTACTCCAACGCTAACGACTGGAAAACCGGTCTTCAGCTCTATAAGGATGACGTTAAGGCACTTGCCGATAAGGGCTGCAAGTACGAGGACGTTGACGTTTTGCTGCATCTTGATCACGTTCAGTTTGACGACGATATCGAGCTTTTGAACGGCGACCTCTCGGAGTATTCATCTATAATGTACGATGCGTCCGCGCTTCCCTTTGAGCAGAACATAGAGGCTACCGCGGCGTTCGTGAAGAAAATGAAGGGCAAGATATTTATTGAGGGCGCGTGCGACGAAATAGTTGACGCAACGGGCACCCAGCACAACGAGCTTACCACTCCCGAAAAGGCAAAGCGCTATATGGAAGAAACGGGCGTTGACGTTATAGTTGCAAACCTTGGCACCGAGCATAGGGCAACCGGCAAGGAGCTTAAGTACTATGGCGACGTTGCGAGAGAGATCAAAAAGCTTATCGGCACGAACATCGTTTTGCACGGAACCTCAAGCGTTACCAACGATCAGGTTAAGGGGCTGTTTGCCGATGGCGTTTGCAAGGTGAATATCTGGACGGCTCTCGAGCGCGATACCTCCAAGCCCCTGTTTGCAGATATGGTTAGAAACGCAAGCAAGGTTGCAGGGCCTGAGGTTGTGGATATGCTTATCGAGGAGGGCTACCTCACCGAAAAGTGCCGCACGGGCGATAAGATCAACATCGCTTACTTTACCGCGCGCTACCGTCAGGGCATCATCTTTGAGGAAATGAAGAAGATGGTAAACACCTACCTTGAAATGTGGTACGTATAAAATAGGAGAGTCGCTAATGAACGGAAAAATTTCTAATTTTCAGCAGGTTGCAAGCCTCAGGCGTTACGTTATAACAGAGGGCAGAGCAAAGGGGCTTGACGTTATTGACTGCGATAACGGCAAGATCCGCTTCCTTTTAAACGTGAGCAAGGCTCTTGATATAATGCAGATCTATCACGAGGGGCAGAATGTATCCTTCCTTTCAAAAAACGCCTTTATCTCACAAAATCAAGACTTTTTAAGGCGCTTTGAGGGTGGTATGCTCTATACCTGCGGCCTCGATAGCGTTGGCGGAAGAGAGGGCTTTGAGCTTCACGGAACCTTCCACAACACTTGTGCGGAGGTGGTAAAGGCAGAGTGCGACGAAGATGGCATTACCGTTGAGGCAATAATAAAGGACACCGCACTTTTCGGTAAAAACCTTGTGGTTAAGCGCAAAATAACCTCTAAAGTAAACTCGTCAACAGTAAATCTTGAGGACGTTCTCTTAAACGAGGGCTACAGCGATGAAAATTACTGCGTGCTTTACCACGTAAACGTTGGCTATCCCATGCTTGACGACGGCGGAAGGATCGTTGCAGACGTTGACAGCGCTGTTGCAAGAAACGCGTGGGCGCAGGAGAAAAAGGGAGAGATCTTTGCCATCACAGAGCCTCTCGCAGGGCAGGAGGAAACCTGCTATTTCATCAAGAACAAAACACCAAAAGTGGCCTATATCAACGAAAAACTCGGCAAAAGCTTCACTCTGGAGTATTCGGGAGATACCCTTCCTTGCTTTGTAGAGTGGAAGAGTATGGCGTGCGGAGATTACGCACTTGGACTGGAGCCCGCAACCACCGAGCTTGACGGCAACTTTAAATATTCGGTTATCGAGAGCGGAAAGTCCGTAAGATTTACCCTCGCTATCACCGTTGATAAATTATAATTAAAACAAAAAACACGCTCGCTTTAGTGCGTCAGTAATAGAGATTATTACTGACGCACTAGTTATATTTGCCTAACGGCAAGTTATATTGCTTAAAGCAGTTATATTTTGCTATGCAAACAATATCACTTTACTTAAAACTTGATTTATTCTATAATTAACTTATGAAAGTCGAGTTTTCTTTTGCCCACGTAAAACAGATTGAATTAAAGTTAATTTTATGTTATAATAAAGTCATCGATAAATAAGAATTTGACGAGGAGTGCTTATATGAAAAACGGAAAAACTCCAAACCCAAACACAATCCACCCAATTACAGGATATGACAAGGAAATCT
>JAFVXM010000111.1 GCA_017501205.1 Clostridia bacterium | reverse complement strand
GTAGCCGTCGTCCTCATTGTAAACGGGAGTGATATATTCCTTGAAGGACGTGATCTCGCCCTCTGCGTTCTTAACCGCGCCCTTTGCTGCGTATCTTCTGATATCGATGGATGCGCCCTCTTCTGCAACGGTTTGAACGTCGATAACCCTCATATTTCTCACATAAACGGTATCTTCTCCCTCGGAAACGCCGCCATCCTTAAGGTAGGTGAGCGATAGCTCGTGAGTCTGCGGACCGCTTACGCGCTCATCCGCAACGAAGGCATAGCAGGTTTTCCAGCCCTGACCTAAACCGGACGCCTCCATCGTGAGAACGCCGTCTATCTGAACGTAGAAGGTATCCGCGCCGCCCTCGGTGCTTACCTTGTAATCAAAGGCGATCACCTGATTTGCAGAAACGGTTATAGTGGAATAAACGATTGCGTAGGAATAAGAAACCAGCTTGTTAGAGGTGTAGATATACTTGCCGTCTGCATCCTCACCGATAAGCCACGGCCACGAATACTCATCCATCTCGGGATAGTAGCCAAAGGTGTAACCCGTGCCGTTTATAGCCGCCTGTATTTCAGCGGACGAGGGCATCGTGTAGGTGGGCTTTACAAGCTCAATCTCCCCTTCCCCTTCATCTTCACTGGGGGGAAGCACGGGATCGGGAACGTACTCATCGGAGGATAGCTTTTCAAAGCTGTTTACAACCTCGTAAACGTCTGCAAACGATCCAAAATGGTACTCTGCTATAACAGCATAGCGGTCAATGACAAAGGTCTGGGGAATACCTGCGGATAGATCAAAGTGAGCGGATAAGCCGTTATCTGCGCACATTGCGAAGGTGTAGCCGTTATCCTGCTTAAATTTGTTTACCGCAGAGTTTGCGTCGGAAATTGATACTGCGAGGAAGTAAACGTCATCCGAATACTGCTCGTATGCCTTCTGGATGTGGGGGAACTCGCCAACGCAAGGGCCGCACCAGGTTGCCCAGAAGTTGATATATACTGCCTTATACTGCTCAAGAGCCTCGGAGAGAACGAAATCGCTGCCACTAGGAAGCCTTATGGAGAAATCGTACATAACGCTGCCCAGCCCGTAAACGAGATCTGCGGGGATATCGTCTTCGATAAGAGCGGTTTTAAGCTTGATTGCCGTTTCGCCGCCGGGAAGATCCAAGCCACCGGTATAGTTGGTTTTATAAACTGCGTTCTCCTCGTCCTCGTAATAGCCTACCGGGATATCCGTGAGCTTTACGTCGTAAATCGCGGAGGGAAGCTTAAACGTAACGGAACCGTCGATGGTTTTGCCCTGCTTTAACAACTCTGCACCCTGATAAACGCTTACGCCTATACCGTTGAGCGGAGTGCCTGCAAAGGACTGAACCTCGATCTTATAGCTGATATCGTTGGTTTTAATGAGAAGCTTAATCTCTATCTCGGTTTCGCTTTCGGTTACCTTATAGGTCTTTTCGGTATCAAGTTCAAAGGTGTTTGCAAAATTCCTAACGTCAACGACGTATTCGCCTGCCTTAAGCTCAACCTTGGCAACGCCGTCTGCACCCGTTTGGGCTACTGCCTGAAGCCTGCTGTTGCTGTAAAACCTTACTTCAACGCCGGATAAAAGCGTACCGTCCTCAACCGCTACCGTAACCTTGTACTCAACGGTAGACGGCTTGCTTGCGGGACCTTTACACGCCACAAGCCCTGCCACACCCAAGCAAAGCATTGCAACGAGAATCACGCTTAAAAACTTTTTCATTGTGAACCTCCATGTATATTAAAAACGTTATTTGTATATTTTATCATATTCGCGCATAAAAATCAATTATTTTTATACATATTATAAATTTTCCTTAATATCCACAGGGAAAGGATTGATTATAAAAGCTCAGCCTTTACCGATGATCTTTACCTCGCAAACGCCCAAAAGCGCCTCTAAACACGAGGGATAACTCTCCTCGCTTGTGTAAACAGTAAAGGAAATTTCGCCCTCAACACCCAAATAATATGAGAAAAAGGCGGCTTTTATATTCAACGCGCTATGCGCAACGACGGAAAAGCTTGCTGCCGCGTGAATTGCCGTAAACGCAAAAGCACCGTTTTCAACCGTGGCGGAGCCGAGAAACTCACACTCCTCAAGCTGCAGCATACCGCCAACTGCGCCCTCTTCAAGGATAATATCGCCGTAAAATACAATTTTGCGGACGCTTACGCCGTCATCGACAGAACCGACGAGCCCGCCCTTTGAAACCTTTAGCACCCTTTCGCCGTTATAATAGGCAGGCACGTGAACAACCTCGCCATCGCCCGAAAAGCCGACCACAGCGTAACCGCCTTCGATGCGATCAAGCACCAACCCCTCGTTAATCAGCGATATACGGGGGTAAAGCGTAAGCGCGCCCGTAACTACCGTTCCCTTTTCAACAGGTCTGGTCAACTCGCTATCACTATACCAGCCGCTCACCCTGTATCCCCCGTGCTCTATCCTGAGCGACAGAATTTCGGGCAAGGTAGACGCGGTGTAAGTGCTTGGAAGGTTTGACGGCAGAGGAAAATCCTCGGACACAAAATCCACGGGATACTCACGCGCAATGACGCTTGCGTAAAGATACACGTCGCCATCGTGAAAGAACTGTGCTGTAACGGGGACCTTTTTTCCGTCCACAATCCTCATCCAGCACACGAAATCGTAGCCGTAAGGAGAATAATCAAAGGGGGTTAGCGGAATAATTCTGTTTTTGTAAATAAACTCCGTGCGAGTTAAGTGCTGTTCCTCCAGAACGTAGTGCACGAGGTTGACGCGTGAAAACAAGCCTTTATCGTACTCGAGAACGAACGGGGTGCAAAACTCAGAGTTTAAATACCCTTTACCGTCGCCCACAGCACGGATGCGAACGGTTTTTCCGTTATCGGAATAACGCATATCTGCACTCGCGCCCTTAACGGCCCTTATCTCTCCGTCCACCTCAACCTCGTAGCCCGTTGCGTTTTCAACAGTGCCCCA
This sequence comes from Clostridia bacterium, assembly GCA_017501205.1. Lineage (GTDB taxonomy): Bacteria > Bacillota > Clostridia > Christensenellales > Borkfalkiaceae > RGIG3732. The sequence goes on along the minus strand of JAFVXM010000111.1, from coordinate 7,122 downwards.
CGAGAGGGTGTAGCCCTCAAGCACGATTCCCTCCGGCGAGCCCAGCGGCTTTGCGTTATACGGGATAACCTTTCTCAAAACGAGAAACAGCCCCAAAAGAACCGCAACGCTTAAAAAAACGAGAACAATTTTCTTCTTCATTAGTTTTTCCTATTTTAAAAAACGGCGTTTATCTCACATAAACGCCACTTTTTTCATAAAACCTTTCTGTCCGCAAGTGCGCGGGCAAGAGTCATTTCATCCGTATATTCAAGATCCGATCCGATGGGAATACCGTGTGCCAAACGGGATACCTTTATGCCGAGAGGCTTGACGAGAGAGGTTATATACATAGCCGTAGCCTCACCCTCAACATCCGGATTTGTGGCGAGAATAACCTCCTCTATGCCACCCTCGGCTATCCTTGCGAGAAGCTCCTTTATCCTTATATCGTTAGGGCCAACGTTATCCATAGGCGAAATGGTGCCGTGCAAAACGTGGTAAACGCCCTTGAACTCATGCGTTTTCTCCACGGCGATAACGTCCTTAGGCTCCTTTACTACGCACACCACACTCTTATCGCGAGTCAAGCAAACGTCGCACAGCTCGCCCTCGGTGAAGTTACCGCAAACGGAGCAATAGCGAACGTCCCTCTTCACACAGAGCAACGCCTCGGCAAATGCCTCAACCTCGGCGGTGGGCATATTTATGATCTTATACGCATACCTCTGCGCCGTCTTTGCGCCAACGCCCGGAAGCTTGGTGAATTCGTTTATGAGCCTGCCTATAGGCTCGATAAAAACCTTCATATATTAAAACATTCCTCCGGCTGCTGCGTAGGGGCCCATCTTCTCCTCATAAAGCTTTTCAGCCTTTGCGTAAGCGTCGTTTAAAGCGGCAACAACGAGATCCTCGAGCATTTCAACGTCATCGGGATCAACAACGTCCGGATTGATGGTAACTCTGCTAACAACCTTTTTGCCGTTAACAACAACCTTTACCATACCGCCGCCGGCAGAGCCCTCGAGCTCAGCCTCCTCAAGCTCCTCCTGCGCCTTTGCTATCTGCTCCTGCATCTTTTGAGCCTGCTTCATAAGCTGCTGCATCTGATTTCCGCCGCCGAAGCCGCCACCAAAATTTCTGTAACCTGCCATATTTTTAATCCTCCGATTTTTTTACTGATTGATTTTTTTCTTCCCGCTCGTTACGATACGTACACGGGGAATACCAAAGCCGTCTGCACTGTGGCAAACACGGTGAGCGGAACGCACGCGGCGAGAAGCAATGCCGACGGCACGTTTATACCGAAAAGCTCTAACCTCTTGCCGATTACGCAATACAAAAGCCCACCTATAACACCGCCTGCGCCGTTACACAGCGCATCGGTAATATCTAACGATCCAAACCTTATAAAATACTGAAAAGCCTCGTAAAACGCGGCTAAACCGAAACAAACGAGCGTTACGGCAAGCATCTTGCGATTATTAAACAGCGCTGCAACGAGGTATCCGAGCGGCACGAACGCAACGGCGTTCAGCAAGCATTCCACCCAGAATTTATCCTTGGCTATGCCCTTAAACGGGATGAAGTTTTTACCGGTATATCCGAACCTTAAATCGCTTGTTAAAAGGTTGCACTTAAACATTATGATCCAGGTAAGCACAGCAAGAAAAAATACCGTGGCACACACGTTTACGGCAGCACCGCGCCTATTGCTGACATCTTCGGCCATGGCTTAGTCCTCTTCAATAATCTTCACGATCTGCCTGCCAAAGGTGTTTTTCATCTCCTCAACGTCCTGCTCAAACTCATCCGAGCCGTCGTCATTGGAGTCCTTCCTGTTTATAACCAGCTTATAGTCACCAAACCTTGCAATCGTTTCGGTTAAGGTTTTTTGGTGATCCTCTCTCGTGAACATCTCGTACTCGCTGGCGTTGGCAACGGTTATTGTCAGCACACCGTCACGCACGCGGGCGATAACGTCCTGACAAACCGTCCACAAAACTGCGTTACCGTTGCTTCTGAGCGACCTTAAAACGTTACCCCAAAGCTTTGCGGGGGGAACGGGCTCTGCCAACGGTGCGGCAGGCTGAGGCTTGACCTCCTTTTTGATGGGCGGAGCCATAGAGAACATATCGAACTCGGGCAGCGCACCTATATCCTCGGGCGGGGGAAGCTCATCGTCCGCGGAGAAGTACATCTCGTTTATTGACCTTGCCCTCTCCGTTTTCTCTAGTACCTGCGCGTCCTCGCTCTTTGGCATCTTCGGCTCTTCCACCTCTGCTTTCACTTCCTCTTTTTGTACGGGAGCTTCTGCCTTTACCGCGGGTTTTTGTGCGATTTCGGGGGCTTTTACCGTTTCAGCCGCCTTCACGTCAAACACGCGAGCGGTTGGCTTTTCCGTAACGCACGCGCCTGATTTTACCAGCCTTTCAAGCTCCGCCATCCTTGCAAGAAGGGATTCCTGATCGTAATCCTTATCCGGGCGGCACGCCTTTACAACTGCAGTTTCAAGCACGATGCGCGGGTGCGTGGAATAGCGGAAGGCGTTATCCAGCGCGGTGAATATATCAATTAGCCTTATAAGCCTGTGCGCATCACATTTTTGCGACACGGCGAGGTAATCGTTAAATCTGTTTGCAGGCAAGCACAGAATTTGGCTTGCGTTTTTAGCCGTTTTGCAAACGGTAAGATCGCGAAGCACCGAGGCTACGTCGTCTGCCAGAACACCCATGTTTTTACCGAGCATGGCAAGCTCGTTTATCACGCCGAGTGCCGCGCCCGTATCGCCGTCTATAATGCTTTCGGTAAGCGCGAGCACCTTGCCCTTATCCGTTGCGCCAAGCACCTCTAAAACGTCGGAATAGGTGAGCTTACCCTCGGAGTAGGACGAACACATATCGGCAATGGAGAGAGAGTCTCTCGCGCTGCCCTCGCCCGCACGGGCTATTGCATCCACGGCCTCATCCTCAAAGTCCTTGCCTATTTCCTTAAAAATGCCCTTGATAAGTGATGAAAGCTCGGTTTGTGATATAAGCTTAAAGTCAAAGCGCATGCAACGGGAAAGTATGGTTTGAGGTATTTTATGAACCTCGGTGGTGGCAAAGATAAATACTGCGTGATGAGGCGGCTCCTCCAGCGTTTTCAAAAGCGCGTTGAACGCTGCCGGCGAGAGCATGTGAACCTCGTCTACAATATAGACCTTGTACTTACCGACGACAGGCGGGTACTGGATCTTATCGCGCATTTCACGAATATCATCCACACCGTTGTTAGATGCGGCGTCCATCTCCAGAATATCCATGTTGGACTGATCCCTCAGCCCACGGCAAACCTCACACTCTCCGCAAGGCGATCCATCCCTCGGCGAGAGGCAGTTTATTGCGCGCGCAAAGACCTTGGCAACGGTTGTTTTACCCGTTCCGCGCGCACCGCAAAACAGGTAAGCGTGGCCTATTTTGCCTGTGTTGATTTGGTTTTTTAAAATTTTTACGATATGCTCCTGACCGATAAGGCCTTCAAAGCCCTGCGGACGGAACCTACGGTATAAAGCGAGATACGCCATTTGATCCCCTTATTTGTTTTTTATCTTTTTTCTTATGCGCTGAAGCGCGTTGTCTATCGATTTGAAGGGCTTGCCCGTGCGGCTTTGCATTTCCGCATACGACATACCCGACAGGTACAGCGAGAGAATCTCTCTTTCAAACGAGGAAAGCTTTTCGTTCATGCTCGAAACAAGCTCAAGCCTATCCTCGTTTTCTATGAACAGCTCCTCGGGATTTTCCGCCACACTGAGGGCGTTATCGACCTCTGACAGGGGTAGCCCGTCGTTGAGGATTCTGTTTTTATCCCCCGCATACTTGCGCACTGCTGAAACTACCGCCGTGTTCACACAAATAAACGCAAAGTGAATAAACGTGCTTTTGCCCGGTGCAAAGCTTTTTGCCGCCTTGATAAGCCCCAAAAAGCCCTCCTGGTACAGATCGTCGGTATCCGCACCGATGAGAAAATATCGGCGAGAAACGTTTTTAACTACGTGTGAGCAGCGTTCAATAATCTCGTCTAACGCACCCGTATCGCCACTTTGATAGGCGAGCGCAAGATCCTCGAGCGAGGTTGTTTTTTCGGCCGTCATCTTCTCTGGCGCACAGCCTCAAACACTGCAACACCTGCCGCCACGGATGCGTTGAGAGAGTTTACCTTGCCCGCCATGGGTATAGTGACCGTTTTATCGCACTTTGAGCGGGTGAGCTTATTTACGCCCGTGTCCTCTCCGCCTATCACGAGGGCAACCGCACCCGTGAGATCGGATTTAAACATATCCTCTCCGCCAAGTTCAACGGCATATACCCACACGCCCTTTTTCTTTAGTATCTCTATCGTGGAGTTGACGTTTACGACGCGCGCTATTTTGAGGTGGTTTGCACTGCCCTCTGAAACGCGCATTACCGTTTCGTTTACGGCGGCAGCACGGTGCTTGCCTATAATGAGCCCGTCTACCCCCGCACACTCGCAAACCCTGATTATGCTTCCGAGGTTATGCGGATCCTCAACGCCATCCAAAATGACGATGAAGGGAGCCGATCCCTTGGGAGAGGAAAGTATATCCTCAACCTCTGCGTACTTATAATCGGTAACAAAGGCAATAAAGCCCTGATTTCTACCCGATACGCTCTCGTTATCTATGGTGATTTTATCTACAAAATGCACCTTGACGCCTGCCGTCTTTATCGCCGAAACAAGAGCGCGCGAGGGCTCGTCCCTCATTCCGTTGCGAACGAGAACACGGTCTATCGTCTTGCCTGATTTGATCGCCTCTAACACGGCGTTTCTGCCTTCAATCTTCATAATTATTTTCCTTGTTTTATGGTTTTATCGCTGTTTTACGGGGTTATTCCGCGTTTTTATAGTTAAGCAGGAAATTGAGCCTATCGTGCTCACCGATAATGTAAAGGTAGCCGAGCAGCGCTTCAAAGCCCGTGGATTTGTTATACTCCGCAACCGTGGCGTTCTTTGCCTTGGTGGTTTTTTTTGCGTTCCTCGCGCGGCGGAAGATGTCACTCTCCTCTTCGGTCAAAACGGGCATGAGAATATCTGCAAACTCCGCCTGCGACGAGGCCTTGACTTCGCTGCTTGCAAGCCTGTGGAGATCGTTTACCTTAAGGTCGCTGAAGAAGGTGAGCTTCTCTCTCGTATAAAGGGAATACACGGCGTCGCCTATATAAGCCAAAACGACGGGGTTCATATTCTTTGCCTTGTTTTTATCTACGGTTGCGTCTAAATTGAACATTATAACCCACAATAAAATATAAATTTATAATATTATAACATAAACAAAGTATAATTACAAGCATTTTTTAACGGTAGCAAAATGAAAAAAGCGAGATGCAAATTGCCTCTCGCCAACTAAAATATGCTGATTTTGCTTGTTTTACGGGGTTTTTTCTAAAAATGCGCCCTCGTTTGACAAATACGCCACCGCCCCCGTAAACACGGTGAAGGCTAATTTTTTTCTGTACTCCTCGGTGATGAGAAGTGCCTCGTCGAGAGGGCTGGACAAAAATCCGCACTCCACGATGACCGCCGGGCAGGGCGAAACGTTGAGCACGTAATAATCTCCGCCAAGGGGGGAGCTTTGCCGCGGCGCCTCATCCATACCGTTAAGCCGATTTTGCACACACTCCGCAAAGATTTTAGACTGCTCGCTGCCCGTTGCGTAAAACACCTGCGCCCCACGCCTTGACGGAAGGGCGTAGCGGTTCATGTGCACAGAGATAACGAGACACGGATCGGCCTTTTCAATTATTTTCCTGCGCGCCTGCATATCCGCCTTTTTAAGGGACTTGCGCGCGTTTCCGTAAAGCCCTGCGGCGGTTGTTCTCGTCATCACCACCCGAAAGCCCGCAGAGGTAAAATCCTCCTTCAAAAGCTTTGCTACGGCAAGATTGAGCTCGCTTTCCACAACGCCGGTATTAACACCCGTAACGCCGCCGTCTATGCCGCCGTGGCCTGCGTCTATAACCACTGTAAACTTCGCTGCGGATTTTGCCATTACCACCCTGCGAGATGCGAAAACAGCCCCTAAAAGCACGGTTATCACACAAAAAGCCACTACCGAAAGCCTTATAATTCTCTCTCTTGTCACCGTATTTTTTGACATTTTTCACCTCTTTTTTTGAAGTTATCCACAAAAAGGGGGCGATTTTGGCAAAATTGTGGATAAGTTTGTGGATAACTGCGTGTTTGCAATGTCAACAACTACCGTCCCTTCTCCGTTTACCCGCCTTTATCGTAACAAGACAGCGGTACACCAGCTTGCACAGCTCGGAAACGAACAGCACTGTGGATGAAACGGCAACCATCTTGAGCCACACCAAAAGACTTAACGGGGCGGTGCCAAATAGCTTATTGCCAAGCTGTGTTATAATCACCTGCAAAAGCATTACCGCGCCGAAGGCTACCAGCATGCGCCTGTTTTTGAAGAAGGTTGGGAATATGCTATCGCTTCCAACCACCCTGCAGTTGAAGGCGTTGAACATCTGCATGAGAACGAACAGCGTAAACACCGAGCTTGCCACCTTGCCATGCCCCGCGCCGAGAAAATCAAACGTTGCCTGAAGGACGGTTACAGCCGTCATATACAGGCTTTGTATAATTATCCGCGCGAGCATTTTTTTGCTGACGAGGTTATCACTCCTGCGCTTTGGAGGATCGGTCATAAGCCTTGGAGAGGGCGCTTCAAAGCCGAGCGTTAATGCGGGAGGGCCGTCCATGATGATATTTATCCAGAGAAGCTGAAGGGCTGTAAACGGACTTTTAAGACCGATAAACAGGGAGCAAAGCACGGTGAGCACAGCAGTAAAATTGACAGAAAGCTGAAACATGATAAATCTCTGAAAATTTACAAACACGTTTCTGCCAAACTCAATCGCCTTGACGATAACGGAAAACGAATCGTCTAAAAGGACTATATCCCCCGCTTCCTTGGCTATCTCCGACCCGCTGCCCATAGCTATCCCGATATCAGCCTGCTTTATGGCGGGTGCGTCGTTTATGCCGTCACCGGTTACGGCAACGACGTCGCCATTTTTCATCAGCAGCCTCACCGCGCGGAGCTTAACAAGCGGCGTGCTTCTTGCTATT
>JAFVXM010000110.1 GCA_017501205.1 Clostridia bacterium | reverse complement strand
GCTGTTTCATTGGCTGCGCCTTTACGGAATTGAGACCAACGATTTTAAGGATGCGATGAACGCCACATATCGTTTGGAGAAAGTATATAAAGACAGCGATGTAAAGGGCCCCGTAACGCAGATAGCAAACACATGCTTTATGTATAACTACTGTGATGCTCCAAACGACGGGTACTTTTTTATAAATGATTTTGAACGTGGCGGATTGATTGAAAACACGCCGTATGAGCCAACGAGAGAGGGCTACGTCTTTGCCGGGTGGTATAAAGAACCCGAGTGTATAAACCCGTGGAATTTTGAAACGGATACTTTGCCCGAGGCGGAATACGATGAAAACGGCGAGCTCGTTTTTGTGGAAACGATACTCTACGCCGGATGGAATAAAATATAAGAAGGATATGATACGTAGAATAATAAAAGCCCCGTTTTTGTGAGAAATACGGGGTTTTTTTGTTTGGTTTTTGGGGCGATAAAAAAATATGCAAAACGCGGGGGCGGAAAAGATGCGGTTAAATTTTATATTATGTTACCGCTATGGCGCGATATTACTTGATTTTTTTTGGGTTTTTTTATATACTATTACTTACTAATAATAATTATAAGGGAGAGTTTGGGCTTTCCCTTTAAAACCGAGAGGCTTTAGATATGGAAAAAAAGAAGACCTATTACATCACAACCCCCATTTATTACCCGAGCGGAAACTGGCACATCGGGCACACCTATACCACCGTTATCTGCGATACGTTTGCGCGCTATCACAAGATGCTCAATGAGGACGTGTTTTTTTTGACGGGCACGGACGAGCACGGTCAGAAGATAGAGGAAAAGGCCAAGGCGGCAGGCGTTACGCCCAAGCAGTTTATCGATCCGCTGGTTGATGGGCTTAAGGATATCTGGAAGCTTCTCGACGTGCAGTACGATAGATTTATCCGCACCACGGATGACGATCACGTTGCCGCCGTGCAGAAGATATTTAAGGCCCTTTACGAAAAGGGTGATATTTACAAGAGCGAGTACGAGGGGTGGTACTGTACCCCGTGCGAGGCGTTCTGGACCAAAACCCAGCTAAAAGACGGGCGTTGCCCCGACTGCGGCCGTGAGGTTAAGCTTGAAAAGGAGGAGAGCTATTTCTTCCGCCTTTCAAACTATGCGGATAGGATTCTCAAGCTTTACGAGGATAACCCCGAGTTCCTGCAGCCCAAGTCACGCATGAACGAGATGGTAAACAACTTCCTCAAGCCCGGGCTTCAGGACCTCTGCGTTTCGAGAACGTCGGTTAAGTGGGGTATCCCCGTGGATTTTGATCTAAGCCACACCGTTTACGTTTGGATTGACGCGCTCTCCAACTACATCACCGCCCTCGGCTACGCAAGCGAAAACGACGGCAACTTTAAAAAATACTGGCCTGCAGATCTCCACATGACGGGAAAGGAGATAATCCGCTTCCACGCCATCATTTGGCCGGCAATTTTAATGGCACTTGATCTGCCCCTGCCCAAGCAGGTTTACGGGCACGGCTGGCTGCTCATCGGCGGCGATAAGCTTTCAAAGAGTAAAACGGATAAGGTTTCCACCGAGCTTACCGATCCGCACGAGCTCGTTTCAAGATACGGCTGTGACTGCGTCAGGTACTTCCTCTTGAGGGAGATCCCCTTCGGCAGCGACGGCGTTTACACCAACGAGAGCCTTTTAAAGAGAATTAACGGCGATCTTGCCAACGACCTCGGCAACCTCGTTTCGAGAACTACCGCCATGATAAACCAGTATTTTGGCGGCGTGCTTCCCTCGCCTGCGGGCAGAGAGGGCACGGACGGCGAGCTGATTGCCGTTGCAGAAGGCGTTTACAAAAGGGTATCGGACGCGATGAACGCGCTCAACGCACCCGACGCGCTTGTGGAGATATTCAAGCTTGTTCAGCGCGCAAACAAATATATAGACGAAACTACGCCCTGGATTCTTGCAAAGCAGCAGGATGAGGCGTCGCGCGCAAGGCTCGGTACGGTTATGTATAACCTTGCAGAATGCATACGCATTTCGGCGATAATGCTCAAGCCCTTCCTTCCCGTTTGCCCGAATAAGATACTTTCCTTCTTTGGAATAGACGGCAGCGCGGTTACCGATTTTGAATCGGTTAAGAGCTTTGGCGGCTTAAAGGGCGGCATCACGGTTGAAAAGGCAACGCCCCTCTTCCCGAGGATAGACGTTAAAAAGGAGCTTGAGGAGATAGAGAAAACCGTTCTCGCGCGCCGTGCGGCAGAAAAGAAGGCAGAGGAGAAAAAAGCCCCTGTTTCTAAGGAGAACGACCAAAAGCCGCAGGAGATAACCATTGACGATTTTGCCAAGGTTCAGCTTAAAACCGGCGTTGTTTTAGAGGCGGAGAAGGTTGAAAAGGCAGATAAACTTTTAAAGCTTAAAGTGAGAACGGGCACCGAGGAGAGGACGATAGTCAGCGGCATTGCAAAGCACTACACCCCCGAGGAAATGGTTGGCAAAACGGTAATCGTGGTTGCAAACCTCAAGCCCGCAAAGCTTCGCGGAATACTCTCCGAGGGCATGCTTCTGTGCGCAGAGGACGCAGAGGGCAAGTTCTCGCTGGTGACTACGCTTTCCGACGTTGCAGACGGCGCGGAAGTTCGCTGATATGTATATAGATACGCACGCCCACCTGACGGACGAGAGCTTTATATCCCGCATTGACGAGGTTGCCAACGGCTGGAGAGAGGCAGGTGTAGGCAAGGTTATAAATATAGGCTACGATATCAAAAGCTCACAAGAAAGCGCCTTTATCGCGCAAAAATACCCCGAAGTGTACTTTTGCGCAGGGCTGCATCCATCCGACGGCGAGCCTGCCGACGCGCTCGCGCTTGAGAAGATCTACGAGCTTACGCGCCACCCCAAATGCGTGGGAATAGGCGAGATCGGGCTGGATTATCATTACGGGGAGGACAGGGCGGCACAGATGCGCTCCTTCACCGCGCAGATGGATCTTGCGGCAGAGATATCCGTGCCCGTTTCAATTCACGCGCGCGACTGCACTGCCGATATGCTATCGGTGGTAAAGGCGTATGCGGGCAAGCTTCCCTCAATCGTTTTGCACTGCTATTCGATGGGTGCGGAGTCGGCAAAGATATTTTCCCGCCTTGGCTGCTATTTTGCGTTTGGCGGCGCAATAACCTTTAAGAACAACCGACAGATCTGCGAGGTAAAGGAAGTAGTTGCCACCGATAGGCTGCTTACCGAAACCGATTGCCCGTACATGGCGCCCGTGCCGTATAGGGGCAAAACCAACGAGCCGAAATACGTGGGACTTGTTTGCAACAAGCTTGCCGAGCTTTACGGCGTTTCGGATGGCGATATGCAGCGCATTTTAGAAGAGAACACGAACAACGCTTTCAGGAGAAATAAATAATGAACACCTTCGTTTACGAAATAGACGACAATTTGTATATAAACCTCACAAACGAGTGCAGCAACCGCTGTGAGTTTTGCGTGCGCACCATGAAGGACGATTACGAGGGATATGATTTGTGGCTGGAAAACGAGCCATCTGCAGAGGACGTGCTCGCTTTGATTTCCGAGGACAAGCAGTACGCATCCGTTGTATTTTGCGGCTTTGGCGAGCCCACCGCGAGGTTTGACGTGCTAAAGAAAATAGCCGTAGCGCTCAAGGGCAGGTACAAGCTTCGCCTCAACACGAACGGGCAGGGCAACCTCATAAACGGCAGGGATATAACGGCAGAGGTGGCGCTCCTCTTCGATGAGGTCAACGTTTCCCTAAACGCCTCCACGGCAGAAAAGTACGATGATATCTGCCACTCCGTTTACGGCAAGGCAGCGTTCGGCGCTGTTGTTGAATTTGGCAAATCCTGTGCGAAAAAGGGGGTTAAAACCCATTTTTCCGTTGTGGATTGTATAGGCCCGGAGGAGGTTGAGGCGTGCAGAGTGCTATCTTTTCAAAGCAGGGTGCTCTTCCGCGTTCGCAAATTTATAACCGGCTAAAAGCATAAGGGAGCGAAGAAAAATCTCCGCCCCATTATGCCGTCATTTGTAATTTTTTTGCGGCGATTGCCGCGGTAAAGAATAACCTTTACGTGGTTAGTATGCCACACTTTGGCGGTAATATACATGAGTTTAAAGGAAGTTTTAGTAAAGCACGGATTTCATTTCAATAAAAAATTCGGGCAAAATTTTATATCAGACGGCAATCTGCTCTCATCCATTGCAGAGCTTTCGGGCGTGACTGCAAGCGACGTCGTCGTTGAGATAGGCGTGGGCGCAGGCACACTTACGAGGGAAACTGCAAGCAGGGCAAAGCGCGTTATCGGCTACGAGATTGATGAAAACCTCAAGCCCGTTCTTTCCGAAACGCTCTCCGGCGTGGAGAACGCAGAGGTTGTTTTTCGCGATTTTATGAAGGTGAAAACACCCGATTTTGAGCGCGAGGTGGGCGAGGATTACATCGTTATAGCAAATCTTCCCTACTACATAACCACCCCCGTTATCATGAAGCTTATAGAGGAGGCGGAGCATTGCAAGCGCCTCGTTATAATGGTGCAGGAGGAGGTTGCGCTTCGTCTTGCCGCGCGTGAGGATACCCCCGAGTACGGCGCGATAACGGCGTCGGTTGGGATAGTGGGCGACGCACGCATCGTAAAAAGGGTGCCTCGCAATATGTTTTATCCCGTGCCCAACGTGGACTCTGCCGTGGTCAGGATCGATATCTGCCCGCCCAAGCACGGAGTTGAGGATCTTAAGCTCTATCGCAGCGTGGTAAGGGCGGCGTTTTTAAGCCGAAGAAAAACTCTTGCAAACAACCTTATGCAGGCGTTCAAGATGACAAGAATAGAGGCAGACGGCGTTATAGCAGCCTCCGGGATCGATTCTAAGGCGAGGGGCGAAACCCTTTCTACCGAGGGCTTTGCGAGGCTGACCGCTCAAATAGCAAATTTTAAAAAGTAGCCTAAATCGCGTGTTAAACGCGGTTTTGCTTTTTTAAACGGCAAAATGCGTGAAAATCTGCGCCTTGCGGTTTTCATATTAACTATATAGAAAAAACACAAAACCCTAATAAAGGCGTGATATAATTTAGCTCCAACGAAAAAGGCAGGTGATAATTTGTTTAAAAATATTGCGGAAAAATTAAAGGAGTCGCTTATGGGTGTATTCCCCGTAACGCTCATCATACTTATAGTAAACTCATTTTCACCTATGTCCAAGGAGAACTTCACGGCTTTTTTTATAGGGGCGATACTTCTTATACTCGGCCTTGCACTGTATAATATCGGCTCCGGCTCGTCCATAGAGTTTATGGGCGGACTCATCGGTACGGAGGTTTCAAAAAGCAAAAAGCTTCCGCTTATCCTCGCGGTGTGCGGAACGATAGGATTTATAGTGACCATTGCAGAGCCCGATCTCGCCGTGCTTGCAGAGCAGGTGAACGGGATAGACAGCGTTGTGCTTATCGGCTCCGTTGCGCTTGGCGTTGGCGTGTTCATGATAGTTGCCGTGCTTCGCTTTGTGTTTAAGGTGGAGCTAAAGTGGGTGCTTTTGGTATTCTACGGGCTGATATTCGTTTTAATGTTTTTAATCCCCGGTGAGTTCGTGCCGCTCGCGTTCGATTCTTCCGGCGTAACGACCGGCCCCGTAACCGTGCCGTTCATAATAGCGCTCGGCACGTCGCTCTCCGCAACGCTTGGCGGAAAGGATTCGCAGGATAGCTCCTTCGGTATGGTTGGTATCTGCTCGATAGGCCCGATACTTGCCGTCACGGTGCTCAGCCTGTTCTGCAACCTGAACGTTGTGCCCGATAGCGGCAGCGAGGGCTTCAGCTCCGTTGCGGGCGTGTTTACCGAATACGGAAAGGAATTCCCCTTTTTCTTAAAGGAGATCTTAATATCCGTTTCGCCCATCGTAGTATTCTTCCTTATATATAACTTTGCGGCGTTCAAGCTCAGCTTGGCAAGGCTTGCGAGGACGCTTATCGGAGTTGTTTACGTTTATTTCGGCCTCGTTCTCTTCCTTCTCGGCGCAAACATGGGCTTTGTCCCTGCGGGAAGGCACATAGGCGACGTGCTCGCCGCTACCCCCGCCCTTCTCATAGTGATAGGTGCGGTGCTGGGTGCGGTTATAGTGCTTGCCGAGCCTGCCGTTCACGTTTTGACAAGGCAGGTAGAGGAGGTCACCGGCGGCGTTATCAAAAGGAAAATGATGCTGCCCGTAATGTGTATCAGCATGGCTATATCAGTTGGCCTTGCGATGCTGAGGATCGTTTTTGATATAGATATAAAATGGGTGCTTTTGGTTGGCTTTGGCGTTGCACTCGGGCTGACCTTCGTAGTCCCCAAGATATTCACGGGTATCGCGTTTGACTCGGGCGGCGTTGCCAGCGGCGCAATGACGGCGGCATTTCTGCTTCCCCTTGCAAACGGCGCTACCTACGCGCTGTACGGCGATAGCTCGGATATAGCGCTTTACGTTATGACCGACGCGTTCGGTGTGGTTGCCATGGTTGCGATGACGCCGCTCGTGGCAATACAGGTGCTTGGGCTTAAGTATAAGCTGCACACCGTCCGCCTTGCGAGGGCGAGGGAGGAATTCACAGCCCTTCTCGCGCACGAGGGTGAGGTTGTGGAGCTTGAGGGCTTTGCCTCTTGGGAAACTGTGATAACGGAGGTTCCCGCCCTTAACGAAAAGGTTAAGTCAAAGCAAAAGCGCAGGCGCAGGAATAACAGAGGGGGTAAATAAAATGGCGGTATTAAAACAGCTTTTTGTTATAGCGGAAAGAAAAAACACCGAAAAGCTCTGCTCGGCACTCGCGTCGTCGGGCGCGCACTATCAAAACGCCGTGTTCGCACACGGAACGGCGCGTACAGACCTTTTGAGCGTGCTCGGCTTGGATTCGTCTGAAAAGGTGCTCATCCTCGCCACGGTAGAGCCGGATAAGGTGCCCTTCGTTATGGAGATGCTCAAAACAAGCTTTGATTTCGGCAAGGGCGGAGGAATAGCGTTCACCGTTCCGGTAACGTCTGTAAGCAGCCCTGCATCCCTTTTAATTCTTTCGGGAGGAAACGCGTTATGAGTGAAAAATACGAGATG
>JAFVXM010000109.1 GCA_017501205.1 Clostridia bacterium | reverse complement strand
GCTCTCAAGAGCGATATCGGCAGTGTGGTTGTGGGAAACAACATAGCTCACAGCGTCAGAGGAACTGCACACCACTTCGGGAACGATGTGATAGGCGGAACGGTCACCCGTCGGACCACTGACGACCACCTGATAGACGTCACTCTGTGAGACGATGTAGCAGTAACGCTCCTCACCGCGGTCTAAAAAGCCGTAAAAAAAAGTGTCGTCGGCGAGGGTGTCGGGCGGCGAATAAAATGAATCCAAGCGGTTGTTTTTATAGAACGTGCCGTTCCCCTCAAACCGCGGAAAGATGTTCGGAAAACTTTTGCCCGTAGGGGCAAGGTCGGTCAGGCAAACCTCGCTATGTCTTACGTATCCGCTTACAGCGCGGGCATAATCGTAGTCCTCGTAGCAGTAGGTAACCTTGAGCGCATCTTCGCCTATTTCTGCAACCCTCGCAAAAAACGAATACGGCAGGGAAAACAGCAGATCGGTCGTTTGGCGATCGGCGTAAAGCCCGGCGCCGCCCTCCTTGGGGCGTGCAAAAATTTCACCGCCACCGTCCAGAATTGCGGATGCCTCTTCCTTGGAAAGGCTTGTTGCCACGGCGTCTGCGCGGATGGTTTTGGGTGTAACGAACGGTATGTAAATAATAAACAGCGTTGCTAAAAGCATAAACGTAAATCTTTTCATAAGGGATATTATAAACCGTGCGCGCAAACGGATAACGGCGGTTTTTGCGCGAAAAAGGCTACTTTTGTCGAAGAGGAGTGTCAAATGAGGCAGAGAGAAAGAGATATTATACTTGCAATTAAAAGAGTGGAAAAAGAAGAGGAGCGAAGAAAGCGCCTTCCGCTTTTCAACTACAACACGGGCAAAAGAGTGCATTTAAAGCAGCTTGCCTTTCACAAGTGTCCATCTCGCAACAGGTGGGTGTTTGGCGGAAACAGAAGCGGCAAAACGGAGTGCGGTGCGGTGGAGTGCGTGTATATGGCGAGGGGTGTTCATCCGTATAGAGAAAACCGCCCCGATACGTTTGGTTGGGTTGTGTCGCTCACCTCACAGGTGCAGAGGGACGTTGCGCAAAAGAAGATACTGAACTATCTCGATAGTGCGTGGATAGTAGATATCACCATGCTCACCGGCAAAAAGGAGTTCCCCGAAAACGGCGTGATCGACCAGATAAAGATCAAAAACGTGTTCGGCGGAATATCCGTTATCGGTTTCAAAACCTGCGATCAGGGCAGGGAGAAGTTTCAGGGCGCTTCGCTCGATTACGTTTGGTTTGACGAGGAGCCCCCGCGCGAGATATACGAGGAGTGCCGAATGCGCGTTATCGACAGAGAGGGCGATATCTTTGGCACGATGACGCCGCTTAAGGGCCTCACCTTTGCTTACACGGATATTTACCTGCACGATGGCGAGGGTGGAATTTGGTGCCAGTTTATGGAGTGGGCGGATAACCCGTATCTGCCAAAGGGGGAGATCGATGCGCTCACCTCGTCGCTCTCGCAGGACGAGCTTGAAAGCCGAAGATACGGCAGATTTAAATGCAACGAGGGGCTCGTTTACACCGAGTTTACACCCGAGCACGTCATTGATCCCTTTCCTATCCCAAAGGAGTGGCAGGACAAACTCTCTATAGATCCCGGGCTGAACAATCCCCTATCGTGCCACTGGTACGCCGTCGACTGGGATGGCAATATCTACGTAGTTGCCGAGCATTACGAGGCGGGCAAAACGGTTGAGCATCACGCGGAGAAAATTCGCGAAATATCTGCGTCCCTCGGCTGGCACACCGACGGCAAGGGCAGGATCGAGGCGCTTATAGATTCCGCCGCAAACCAACGCACGCTCGCCTCCGAAAAGAGCGTTGCAGAGCTGTTTTACGAGCAGGGCATCCTTGTAAACACGCGCGTCAATAAGGATCTGTTTGCAGGCATAAACCGCGTAAAACAAGCATTATCGGCAAAAAAGCTGTTTATATTCCGAGGCTGTGTAAACCTTATAAGAGAGCTTAAGGGCTACTGGTGGGGAGAGGGTGAGGTTCCTAAAAAAAGGGACGATCACGCCCTGGACGAGCTGAGGTACTACGTGATGTCACGTCCGAATCCGCCAAAGATCACTGCTGAGCAAACTGAAATTCAAAAGGATAAGGAAAGGCTTGCGCGCAATCTTATGCGGCGCAGGCACACGGCATTATGAGAAAAGACAAAAATCAACTTGTAAACGAAGCGCTTCTCCGCCGTGCAACTGGTTACGAAGCGACCGAAACGGTAGAGGAGTTTAGCGAGTGCAACGGTGAGATAAAGCTCGTAAAACGCAGAGTATCTACCAAAAACGTGCCTGCGGACGTCGCCGCCGCAAAGCTTGTTATGGAGGGTTGCAGGGAGGAGCTGAGCGCTCTTACGGACGAACAGCTCAAAAGAGAAAAAAGGCGGCTGTTACAATTATTAAAGGAAGTGGAAAAAAATGCAGAATAAAGAAAATGCTACCGTGGAGTTTGCCGAGGCACTCGTCACGGACGTATATGAGGATTATTCCGCCCGCAGCGCAGCCCGCCGCAGCATAGAGGCGGAGTGGCAGCTCAATCTGGATTTTATTGCAGGCAGGCAGTATTCCGCTGTAACTCCCACGGGTGACGTGGTGGAGCAGGACGGCGGCTTTTACTGGCAGAGTAAAAACGTGTTCAATCACGTTTTGCCCGTGGTGGATACCCGCCTTGCAAAGCTGTCCGGCGTGAGGCCCATCATGACCGTGCGCCCCGCCACCAACGACGAAAACGACGTTCGCACCGCGGAGCTTGCCTCCAAGGTTTTGCGCTCCACCTGTGCCCGTCTTGCAACGGACGAGCTGATCAGCTCGGCAACGCGCTGGAGTGAAATTACCGGCACGGCGTTTTATAAGGTGGGCTGGAACAGCAGTGCGGGCATGTGCCTTGGCACCTTCGACGGGCAGAGCGTAACCGAGGGTGACGTGGATATCGAGGTGATCTCCCCGTTTGAGATATTCCCCGATCAGCTTACCCGTGAGCGCGTTTGCGACTGCGCAAGCATAATCCGCGCGAGAGTTGTTTGCATTAAGGATATCGAGGCGGCTTACGGCGTTAAGGTTTCAGCAGACGGCCCCGTTTACACGGTGGGCGCATCCGGCAGAGAGCAGCGCAGGGACGGGGTTACCCTGATAGAGAGGTACGAGCGCCCATCCGAGCAGTTCCCCGAGGGCAGGATCGTAACCGTTGCGGGCGGCAAGCTTCTTTCGGTTGAGAGCTTTCCGTATATAAACGGCGCTCTCGGCAGCAGGGAATATCCGTTTGTAAGGCAGGTATCGCTGCTTCTCCCCGGGTGCTTTTTCGGCACGGGCATAATCTCAAGGCTGATACCCGTTCAGCGCGCGTACAACGCAGTCAAGAACCGCAAGCACGAGTTTCTCAACCGTATCAGTATGGGCGTTTTAACCGTTGAGGACGGCAGTGTGGACGTCGATGCACTTGCGGAGGAGGGGCTTTGCCCGGGCAAGGTTTTAGTCTACAGGCAGGGCAGCGTTCCTCCAAAAATGATGGAAGCGGAAAGCATTCCATCCGATTTTAGCGAGGAGGAGGAAAAGCTTTTAGAGGAGTTCGTTCTCCTCGGCGGAGTAAACGAGGTATCCTCAAAGTTCAAGCAGACGCTCGGCGTTACCTCTGCGGCAGGGCTGCAAATTATTCTTGAGCAGGATAGTGAGCGCTTGTCTGTTCCCGCGGAAAATATCAGGCGCGCCGTCAAGGAGCTGGCAAGGCAGATAATCCGTTTGTTTAAGCAGTTTGCGGTCGTGTCGAGAATCATGCGCCTTGCAGGCGAGGATAACACGGCAGAGGTGTTCAGCTTTTCAAACGCGGATATCACCTCGGACGACGTCATCTTTGAAACGGAGAACGAGCTCAGCTTCTCGCCCAGCCAGCGCAGAAACAGCGTGCTGGAGCTTGTTGAATCAGGGCTGTTAAACGGCGATGACGGCAAGCTTTCCGCTGCGGCTAAAAAGAGGATATTAGAGCTTATCGGCTATGGCGGACTTGCGATAGACGGTGAAAGCGGGCAACCGCAAAAGGCTGGGAATAACTCGCCTATTAGCGAGAAAACCCCCTAAAACAAACATTATCAGTAAAGGAAGGTACATATGAACAAACAAGCAAGCGAACAAGCAATAAAGGAAGCACCCGTAGCCGGCTCGGCAGAAGAGAACAGTAATTTGGCGGGCTTTGCTGATACCGAGGCACTCGCCGCGGCATACAAGTCCCTTCAGGCGGAATTTACCCGCAGAAGCCAAAGGCTGAAGCAGGCGGAGAGAAAGCTGGAAATGCTCGCACCCAAGGCGGTGGAGGTGATTGAGGCCGATGCCGCACCCAAAGAGGAAAGCGGAGGAGAGGCGCTTTCGGTCATCTCAAGCGAGAGGGAAAACGAGTACGAGGCGTTTCTCTCACAGTTTCCCGAGGCGGATGCGGTACAGGTGGTAAGGAGCGCGGTAGAGGCAGGCGACTATGCAAAGGGCGGGCTTACCCGTCAGTACGTCAGAAGCCTCAGGGCGCAGATCGACGCCCTTAAGGAGGAGAATAACTCGGAGGAGATTCTCATCCAAAGGGCAAGGGAAAACGGCAGGGTTACCGAGGCGATAGTCAAGGATTATCTTGCCGCCGTAGCCGCAACGGGACGCACGGCTCCGCCAAAAATAGTGGGGGCGTCACCCGCAACGCCTCCTCAAAGGCCAAGGTCTATAACGGAAGCGGGAAATCTTGCAACGGATATTTTTAAGATGGGCCTCACCTCAAACGACTGAGGCACAAGAAAATCAATTAAAAGGAGAACACTATGGTAACGATGACAAGCGCGGATAAAGCGCTAAAAAGCTTATACCTCGGCGTGGTTGCCGAGCAACTCAACACAGAGGTAAACCCTCTTTTATCGCGCATTAAACAGACCTCTCAGGACGTATGGGGCAAGGAGATCCGCAAGCTCGCGCAGTACGGCGTGAACGGCGGTGTGGGTGCAGGAACGGAAACGGGCGATCTTCCCGATGCCGCAGGCAACAACTACGAGCAGTTCGTTCTCACCCTCAAAAACCTTTACGGCACTATCGAGATAAGCGATAAGGCGGTGCGCGCATCCGAAAACAATGCGGGCGCGTTCGTAAACCTTCTCAACGCCGAGATGGAAGGGCTTGTTAAGTCCTCTTCCTTCAACTTCGGCAGAATGCTCTTCGGTGACGGCAGCGGCAAGCTTGCAACCGTAAAGGCTGTTGGAGAGGACGGCACGGTGACCTTCGATTCCGTTAAGAACGTTTTCGAGGGCATGGTGGTAGATTTTGTGCGCGGCGGAAGCCCCGTCAGCGGCGCTACGGCAAGAACGGTTGTTTACGTTGATAGGGCAGGTAAAAAGGTTAAATTCTCCGGCTCTAACATAACCGCATCCACCGTGAGTGCAAACGACATTATAACCGTTCAGGGCTCTTACGGTCAGGAGATAACCGGCCTCGGCGCAATCTTCAAGGAAACGGGCTCTATTTACGGGCTCAGCCGTGAAAACTACAAGTGGCTCGTTCCCTATATCAAGGATTCCGTCGGCGATATTACCGAAACGGTTATCCAAAAGGCTATCGACGAGATAGAGGAGAACACGGGCAGCAAGGTAAACTTCATCGTTTGCTCCTCGGGCGTAAAGCGCGCACTTCAGGAGTACTTTAACGAGTACAAGAGAACGGTAAACGTAACCGAGCTTGCAGGCGGCTATACCGCCATGACGTATAACGGTATCCCCGTGGTGTCGGATAGATTCTGCCCCGAGGGAACCATGTACCTTCTCAACACCGATGATTTCTGTCTTCACCAGTTATGCGACTGGAAGTGGCTGGAAACCTCGGACGGAAAGGTTTTAAAGCAGGTTGCAGGCAAGCCCGTTTACACTGCAACCCTCGTAAAGTATGCCGATCTCCTCTGCTCACGCCCGTGCGGTCAGGGTATGCTCACCGGCATCAACGAGAAGTAAAAAGGGCGTTTATCTGAGATTTAGGTGGTTTTTGTCCGCCTGCCACACGGCAGGCGGACGAATAAGGAGGTAATTATGAAAATCAGAAAATTGCTCGCCCTTACCTGCGTGCTGCTTGGAAAAACGGACGCGGAGGACTATCTTGAAAAGGGGCAATGCTCTAACGTCGTTGCAGCAGAAGAGGAAATCAAGTACCTTCTGACCGCGTACGAGAGCGCGATGGAAACTGCCGCAGCCACAGAGCCGCTCGTGGCTGAATACTCGGCGCAAAACGTAAATGAGATAAGCTATAACGATATGCCGGGAAGAGTGACTGCCGTGCTTTCGGTTAAGGAAGGGCAGGATAAGCCCGTTGAGTACACTCTCAAAATGGGCAGAATCGAGCTTTCTGATCATAAGGCAGACGTTACGGTAAGCTACGAATATATTCCCGAGGGCAAAACGATTGACGACGATATGGACTACCGCGAGCATCACAAGCACACTCCGCGCGTGCTCAGTTATCTCGTTGCCGCAGAATACCTCGCACTCAAGGGCAGTCACACTCTTGCGAGCGTGTGGCTTGAGAGGTATAAAAACGGCATAGCCGCTTGCTCAAAAAGCCTTAAGGGCGGTGTGATAAAAAGGAGGCTGTGGTGGTGAAAAGTAGCGTAAAACGCGTAGAAATCCCTGTTTCTTCATTTACGGGCGCGGTTTTTAAAAGCTATCCTGCAGTTAGCGAAAGCATAAATTTTAAGGTGAAAAACGGCGTGCTTACGGATACCGTTTCGTTTATGCCGGCAGTGCTTGGAAGCGGAGGCGAGCAGGTATCCCTCCCGGAGGATTTCGATACGGTCAAGGCGTTTTCTGCAAACACCGTAAACGGAGAAAGGCTCGTCGTTTGCGGCAGGGGCAGGAGCGGTGAGGGCGAGGTCTACGCCTTTAATCCCGAGCGCGTAGATGACGGCTTTGTTCGGCTTGAGGGCGTGAATTGCGAGAGCGCGTGCTTTACAACGATTTACAGAGAAGAGGCAAACCTTATAGCCTTTACTCCCGGCGATGGCAGGCTTTTTTTGTACGACGGCGTTTCCGTTGTCACCTCAAACTGTCCTGTCGGTGCGGTGGATATATGCACGTTTAAAGAAAAAACCGTGGTTTTAACGAGCGATTGTCTTTACGTTTCCTCTGAGGATCCGCTGTATTTTGAGTATGAGGACGAGTTTATCTTTCCTCTTCCCGCAGGTGTGTACGGAAGAAGATGCGTGCTTTTTGGTAACGAGGTAGTTATCTTCGGCACGCGCGGTGTGGCAAGGCTTACTCTCGCCGATTTCGGCAGAGCGCTGATTCTTCGCCCCGTGTGCTCGGGTATTGAGAGAATTTATCCTGAAACCGCGGCTGCAAGCGGCAGGGGTGTGTACGTTTTAAGCGAAAACGGCATGGCTGTTTTTGAGGGCGTGGAGCTAATATATTCAAGGCCGGAATCCGTTGCCTGCGTTGAGGACGGCATAGGCGGATTCTTTGCGAACGGCGAGTACCATGCAATTGTAAAAACCTCGCAAAACGCGCAAAAACAGGCCATTTTATCTTACACGGACGAGGGTGTTTTTGCATCTGACTCCCGCATTCTCGGTCTTGCGTACTGGGAAAACGGCAAAAGACTTCTCGCGATAATAGAGGGCAAGCATCGGGTACACGAGGTCGGCAGCGGCTACGTTTCGCCCTCGCCCGTAAGGCGCGTCAAAACCTGCGCGTGCGATTTTGAGGTTAACGGGCAAAAAACGGTAACGGCATTTTCTCTCCGTTCCCCAAAGGACGTTACGGTTCGCATCACAGCAGACGGCATACCGCACACCTTCGTGGTGAGGGGTGGCAGAGGAATTAGAACAGTCTGCCCGTATCTTACGGGAAGAGAGTTTATCTTTGAGATAATATTTGAGGGTATCGGTGCGGAGATCTCACGCCCCACGGTTACCGTCGAGTATGTAGAGGAGGGAGTATGAACTACGGTAAGCTTGCGTTGAAAAGGCTTGATGAGCTGGCGGAAAGCGTTTATGGCGCTGAGGAAAGCCCGTCTTACACGGCCGATAAAAGGCTTTACCTGCAGGTTGCAAGGAAGAGCGCCGTGAGTGAGTTCAGCAGACAGATAAGGTTTAAAACAGCGAGCGTCGGCTCGGTGACCGTCGGTGTAAATATGACGGTTACCAAGTCTGTCAAATTGCAAATATTTTTGGATGGCGAACGCGTTAAGCAGATGAGCTACTCCACCTACAACACCACTGCGGAATGTATCTGTGCAGGGGTGCCTGCCGGCAATCACGTGGCTGAGGTCTGCGTTACGGGCTCCAGCTTCAACCTCAATTCCTTCGGTATGTACGTAAGCGGCGGCGTGCTTATTGCTGATGACGACGTGTTTGTGGAGGGCTTTCCCGGCGATATGGGGTACCTTGTTCTGAACCTCGGAAGGCTGGAGGTCTATTCGCTAACTGCAACGGTTTCAACTCTCGTTGCCACGTATTACGGCGTTAAGGATGCCCGTGCGGTGGGCGATGCGATAGCGCTCGTCACCGAAACGGGAGAGGCGTGCATTATGACCGCTGCCCTCTCGTCAAGCCCCGGCTACAAACAGATAACAAGCGGAGCGGACAGCGTGGGCGCGGCAATAAGCGATAGTGGCGATATGCTCGTTTTTGTGAGTAAAAGGGGGGTAATTGAGGTTTACCGCCACCTTTCAGAGCAAAATTTGGCGATAAAGATAGGCGAGGCAAAGGGAGAATTTGCAAGCTCATCGGCCCGCATTATAAACGGCAGGATATATATGGCAAACAGGAGATCGGGAGCGGTGGAGTTAGTTGAGTGCGAGAAAACGGTGGATTATTCTCCTGCCGATTGCTTTACGGTTAGCGTTAAAAGGGAGGTGTTATGATGCACACACAATTTGTTTTAAAGGGCAGCGGAAAAAGCTGTGTGCTTTTTAACAGCGTCGAGAGCGGTTATTTGGCGTCGTTTGGCTCAAAGCCCTTCGATGCTATCGGCGTAACGGTCAACTACGGGGAGAACAGTAATTTTATAAAGCTGCCCGTAACCTACTGCGGTGCAAAATATCTGGGAGAGGGGAGTGCTGCCCTCACTTTTACCGCTCTTCTCGATAGCGCAAGCGGTTCTGCGGTGGAGAGCATTTGCTTTTTGTCGGATATAGGTCAGGCGGTAAATATGGCGGACGGGCAGTCGTTTGTGCTTGACGGGAAAACGGAAATTACTGCAACCGTGTACGTTAAAATTCTTGGCGACGTCAGCCTTTCCTTGCATCCCGAAAGTCTTTTTGAGTGGCTTTTCGGTGTAAGGGAGTGCGCGCTTGGATGCGAGGTTATCGGTGGAAGCGGCGGTGAAAATATCCTTGTCACCGCTCAAAAGACAGAGCAAACGGTCAGCATTTCAGTTGAGATAAATGAGGATGTAGTTGGCGAAAAACTCGCGATAACGTGCGATAAAGGCGCTGTTTTGTATTTTGATGCGCCGTCTGTCACCGCAGGAGAGGAAAAAGCTGTAGCAATTAGCGGCGTAGTGCAGGATGTGGAGGACGGTCTGGAAATAACACATATAGCAGGCAGCGCCGTGACATCATCCGAGATCGCTTCAATAAGTCTTGGCAGATCGCTCGGCAAAAGCACGCCCTTTCCCTCTCTGTTTTTGGGCGTCGGCAGGGTGGAAAGCTCGCTCGACGGCAAAAGCCTCGCGGTGTTCAGCGAAAACGGCGTAACGCTCTATTCCCAAGACGGCGAGGGCTTCAAATGCGTAAATCCCTTTGCTCCGTATTTTTCTCAAAAAGCAGACGATTGCTTCTTTACAGGAGATAGCCTGTATATTCTCTCCGGTAAAAGCGTAGAGCGCGTGGATAGGTTTACCGGTCAGTCCATTGAGTATGCCGCCTTGAGTAGCGAGGCGAGCAGGATATTCGTAACCGAGTGTGGATATGTGATCGTTGCAGGCGATAGCGGCATAACCGTTTACAACGCCCTTCAAAACCTCGCAACAGAGTTCAGCTACGGCGTTTACGGCGGGAAGTTTGATTTCGATGAGCTAACGCAAACTCTCACCGTGCTTCATCCCGGCGGAGTAAGACAGTATAGATTCAACGGAACGGAGCACTCGTACGTTGAAACCCTCTGCTCAACCGAGGCAAGCAGCTGCACGGGCATTGACGGCAGATGGGGGTGGGTGATTGCATGCTTTGATAACGGCTACACCGTGTTCGATCTTTTGCTTGGCACAACCACCTTTTATCCCGTGCAGGACGCGCTCTCTGTCAGCGCGTTTGAGGGCGGCAACCGTATAGCAATCCGCTTTGATGGGTACACTTTAATTAAGGATATTTCTCCTCAAGGCACTGCCGAGATAGGCCGCATAAATGGTATAAGCGGCGTGCACGTGTGCCCGATAGGCGTGCTGGCAGGGCAGGAGTTTTATCCGTTTTTGAAGCGTCAAAACAGATTTTTGCTGCCGTCAGCAGAGAGCGGCGCTACTTTCACCGTATATAAAGAAACCGCTTATTTCCCACAGGAAACGCATATTTTTACCTTTGAGGCAGTATTATGATAGTATCAAACAGTCAAAAGATAGATATCGGCACGAACGTCACCTCGGCATACGAGGGAGGCTCTCTCTATATCAGGTACACCAAGGGCGGTGCGGCGCAGATTGCGAGATTAAGCGTTTTAACCTCCCCCGCAAGGCTTTTAAAAATTTCGCGCGAGGGCTATAGCGGTCAGATCTCCGTTATGGATGATTATCAGGTTAAGGTCAGCGGACTGGATATAGAGGTTTCCCCGAGGTGACCGTTCACTCGGCAAGAGCAATATTTTTAGCGAGCAACCGAAAATCGTTTGCGTTTTTACGCCCGATGGTATATAATAATACGGTAAGGCTATGAACTCGACGGTTTTTTTTCTGACACTGCAGCAATTTTGCGTGTTGTTTTTTTTCTTAATAGTTGGCTTTTTGCTTAATCGGTTCAAAGTCCTTAAGGACTCAAAGCCACTTTCCGCGGTGTTGATGTGGGTGTTTTTACCCGCCGTTGTATTTAACGTGTTCTACAAGAACTTCACGCTGGCAAACTTTAAGGTTGCGTTGCCTTATGCTCTTGCCGGGCTGATCGCGTTGCTTGTGTTCATAGGTGTTTCGTATCTTTTAGTCAGGCGCTTTAAGGATAGAATCACCCGTAATACGTACTGGTATTCGCTCATCGTAACGAATATGTCGTACGTTGGCTTTCCGATAATGAAAAGCGTTTTCCCGGAGTACGAGCTGTACTTTATGGTATTTATTATCGCCGTTCAGATATTTATCTTTACGGTCAGCGTGTCTATGTTTAAGCCACAGCCGGAAAAGGTTTCGCTCAAAGGTCTGCTGTCGCCCATGATAATCGCGCTTGTTTTGGGTATCGTGTGCGGCTTGGTGTTTGATAGCTTTTCGGTTAAGATGCCTGCCCCGATTGAAAATATTCTCGATTCAGCAGCGTCGTGTATGTCGCCGATAGCAATGCTTATAACGGGCTTTACGCTTGCAAAGCTGCCTTTATCAAAGGTTTTCAGCCGGTTAAGTGTTTACGTGTTCACCGCACTCAGGCTTATTGTGTACCCTGTAGTGTTCGGCGCCATTGCGTATCTGCTGCATTTAGCGCTTGGCTTTGATATCGGAATTGTAAAAATAATAATCATCTATTCATCCTTGCCAATGGGAATAAACAGCGTGTTTTTTGCCGAGGCGAACGGCACGGATGGAACGATAGCCGCCCAGTGTGCATTTATATCGCACGCGGCGTGTATAATAACAATGCCCTTCATATTTGCGCTTGTTGCAATAATGTGATCGGGCAGATCACGCGGATGTAGTTTAATGGCAAAACAGAAGCTTCCCAAGCTTCGGTCGTGGGTTCGATTCCCATCATCCGCTCCAAAAAGGGCTAAAAGTTTAGTATTTGTAAACATACGAGGCTTTTAGCCCTATTTTTATGCCCAAAAGTTTAGTAGCTTTTCAAATTTAAAAACAAAAACGGGGGGAAAATGGGGGGTAAATTTTTCAAAAATCGCTGTTAATAAACCACTTTTTTAGCCTCGTTTTTCTGGAAGTCCATCTCAAAATGGGTGTATATTCTTGCAGAAGTGTCCTTTCCCGGCGTATGCCCTGTCCAGAAGTTAACAAGTTCAGGCAGCACGCCCTGTTCCTTGCATTTAGAGGTGAAGGTGTGCCTTAAGGATTTAACCTGAAAGCCCATATTGCGTGACCAAAAATATTTGCTTATGTACGCCTCGTTTACAATGGTAGCGTTTTCTATTTCATCTCTCATTGAATATAAGGTAGGGAAAATAGGTATCGTTCTCGACGTTTCTTTCTGGTAGGATTTCAGCTTTGAGTTAAGCAAAGTGAACGTGCCGTTTTGCCAATCGAAGGTAATGGTTTTAAGCTCGGACGGTCTTGCGCCCGTGTATAAAAACAGTTTAACGGTTGTTTCGATTTCCGTACCTTTAACTGCATCCAAAAGGTTTCGTTCCTGTTCTTTGGATAAGCGCTCGCCAATTTGGCGTTCGTGCTTTTTTATTATGATTACGGGCATAGGGGAGCGGTCTATCAGCCCGCTTGCGATGGCGTATTCAAACATACCGTTTAAAATGGTTCGCAGCTCTTCAGCGTTTTTTGTTGAAACGTTATCAAAGATCTTTTGCAACACCGGGGCTGAAAGATTCTTTAACGTAAACTTTTTAAGAACGGGCTCCAGATGGTTTTTGTATCTGCTCATCATAGCCTTAAAGGAAACCGGCTTGATTTTTCTTGCTTTATAATTTTGTAGCCAGTATTCGCAAAACTCGGCAGAGTTGATGCTCGCCTTAGTGTTTTTCGTTATAGGCTGGCCAAGAATTTCAGCAAGGGTATTGTTCACGTTAGCTAAATATGCACGTGCTTTTTCTTTGGCGCCGGTTAATGTTTTGTGTGTGAAATACTTTTCAACGCCGTGTTTTCGGTATCTAACCTCATAAACACCACGATGGTATCTAATCCTGCAGTTTTTTAGATAAGGCAACTCTTTAATCTCCTTAGGGGAAAATTTTTTTGAGCTCTCATCTATCTTTTTTGATTTATCAGTACCGGAAGATTGCATGGCTACAGCTTTTTCAAGAAGCTGCTTGCAAATTAATGTTTGCTCTTGCATTGTAAGTAACATTTGCGCCAGGTAATCTTGATTTATATCGTTTTGAACGTTGTTTTCTTTATTTGCCATGCTTTTCACCTCCTTATGTTGAATTTGTAGCAATCTGATCCGATAGAAAAAAGAAAGAGATAACCCAATAGGGCGAAAAACGCTCTACACACTTCCGCTATCGGGAAAAGAACCTATGTCAAGGACTAAGTAAAAAAATTGCTATGATTATTTTTTCTATTTGTTGCAACAATATTTTTACCCTTGACAGCAGGTGAATTTTTCTGATACTGCTGTACTGATAAATTAAATGTTATCAACCGAAATTTTCAAAAACAACAAAGAAATACTTTAACAAACCCAAACAGGATTTGTATTTTTTATAAAGAGAGAACCAAAACGTAGGGAACTAATCCCAACGTTAGTAAAAATAAAAAGAAACACCGAGAGATATTCTTTCGGTGTTTTTTGTTTTGCATGGCAATTGTTGATAGATGATATTGTGTTTTGTTTGTAAGCAGTTTGCTTTTGTCTAGGGGAAAGTTTATTACATTGCTTTTTTCAAAGTGCTAGAATGGGCTTGTAACCGAAGCGGGAAAAAGAAGATGAGGCGACGAAAGTTGTAAGTTTTTTAGAAAGTAAAGGTGGCCACCTGCTTGCAAAGCTCGCAACGGACGGAAAGTTCAAAGGTAAAATCCTGCAAAGGCTACAATACAATTAAATAAAAAATTTGGCTTAGCTAACGGCAACACGGGCATTTAAAGAATCCAATAAGGAGTAAGAAATGGCAAACGAAAAGTACAATCAAAACAGATGGCAGGTGCCATCCAAGCGCGCGGAGAATTATGCTGCCGAGCGCAGAATGAAGGTGCATAACAGAGGCAAAAAGGAAGGTAAGCCGTTGACCGATTACGAAAGCGGATTGAGGTCAGGATATCTTCAGTGCCAGAACGATCACGCCGGTATTTATAAATATAAGGAAGCGTTGAAGGCTGGCAAAAACAAGAACGAGGCGAGAGAAATTTCGTACAAGAAAAAGAGAAAAGCAAGTTAAGCTTGTAAGTGAAAGCAGATAGAATGCAGGGCAGGAGAAAATATGGCAATTGATGAGATAAAGCGAGATTTAAGGGACATTAAGAGTTATTATAGGCTAATAGATGTTTTTAAAAAGACCAATTTAATACCCCCGGCAAGCGTTGTGGAAAAGGCAGAAAGATACGGCAGGATAATTGCAACGGCACCTACGAAGCTTTATGCGGTGTACGTTGCCTTATACGTAGAAAACAGCACGCAGGAGCAGGTAGCAAAAAAATGGGGATACACCAAAGAGCATATAAAGCAGTTAAATAAAAAGCTTTGTGAGTTTATCGAGAAGAACCTGGATTAGGCATTCATTGCTTTCAAAACAAAGTATTCCTAAAGAAAGGCAAGAAGAAAATTAGGAGGTAAACTTAATGTCTAAGGAAAAGAAGATTTACGTTGAGAGAGAAACGTATGAAAAGAACGACAACACTTATTACACTTACTTTATAAAAGGTAAGATAAGAGGGAGGGATGTGAGAATAGCGTTAGCTCCCCCTTCGGATAAGGATAAAAAGGATATGGGCGGATATACCGTACTGGATATCGTATTCGGCGATGCAATGAAGGCGGAGTTTGTAGTAGAGCCTTTTGAGTTCAAGGACGGAAGCGGTAAGACGGTAACCGGCGCAAGACATCTCGTGCGAACCGTAGATGAAAGCGGAGAGGTATATGAATGCGCAATCAAGCCTGCCCGTCAGTCAGATAAGGCGCTTCTCAATATGCTTTTAGCGCAGGCGTAAGAGCATAAGATTGAGGCTACGGCTAGCAGGTTTAACAATTGTTAGCCGTAGCTTTAAAGTACAGTAAAGGAGGTGGACTGCTCAACATGAGTAAACACAGTAACAATTCCCGATCCGGCACCGCAAAACCAAAAAGCGGTTACCGTTCGGATATGAAAACAGCATACGGTAAAGGCTATGTAAAGGGCTGGGATGATGCTTACGACATCCCAAACCGAGCAGGTGCAAGACATGCTGCTGCAATCGGATATGCCAAGGGAATTGGCAATCACAGAAGGGCAGATAAGTACGTTAACACCTATAACAAAAACAAGAGTAAGCAGAACTAATATATTTGGAGGAAATTAGAAATGAAGAAGTCACTTATTATCAGTATTGCCGCTATTTTGGTGGCAGTAATTTCACTTGGAGCGGTAGGGTTTCTGTTTTGGGATAAAAGCAAGGAGCCTAATGAAGAGCTACTCCCGGAAACGGAAGAATCAACAGATGCGGATATATCCGTAGATGCAGCGTCGACGTACGCCGTGCGTGGTGTCAGAATGATGGCGGCAGCACCGATGACGGTGAGCGAGGAAACCTTATCTCAAACTCTTACCGCAACTGTATTGCCTGCAACCGCAAGCAATAAGGCCGTGGATTGGTCTGTAGCATGGGCAGCGCCTAACGGAGATTTTGAAAAGGGTAAGAACGTAACGGATTACGTTACCGTAACGCCTTCCTCAAACGGCTCCACTACAGCAACGGTAACGGCACACAAGGCATTTGCAGACGCACCCGTAGTTGTTACCGTAACCACCAGAGCAGGCGGCTATAAGGCAGAGAGCGTTGTTACATACGTAGGTATCCCTTCTGTAATGCAAATTGCAGATAACGGGGAGTTTGATGCGCAGGGCAGGTATGCCGCAAACGCACAGGCTAAAACAAGCTTTAATATCGACCTCAACAACGTTCTTGGCGTAGTAACCGATACCTATCGCAGCGATTATGCAGATTTTGAAATTGTTTCGGTAGAGGCTCACGGCTCTTTTGTGTGCAGCGGTAAAGTCTTTAACAATATAATCAATATGTGGGTACCTGCAGGCGAAGAAAGAACTATTAATCTTGCAGATATAGCAGACGATCTCTTTACGGCAACTATTACAAATGGCAAGGTTGAAATAACTGCAGGCAACCCCATTGAATCATACAATTTTACCGAAACCATTGACGGATCAGGCGTAGGTATTGTTGGAGCGGTTTCCTTGTATAGCTATGCTTCCGGCGTTGAGAACTGTTATTTTAAAGTAACAATAAAGGACAATTACACCGGTCTTACTGCGTCGGCCAACTTTTATATTAGCTGCGATGCAAGCGGTGTAACTGTAAACAACGAAACACTTCTGTTTTAATAGGTAAGCGCTTATGGCAAAACGAAAGAGTACAAAGATTGCATCAGTAATTGCTATAGTTCTCTTGCTAGTACTTTTCGTTGGAGGAGTAAGTATCCTTTTTAAAGAAACGGACAATTTCAACACCTCTCTCGGGAGCCTATACGTTGAGATTGACGGCGTGAGGATAACGGCAGATAAAGACAATCACGTTATCTTTTACGGTCAGGAATGTAGAGTAAACATCGGATATACCCTTGACTTTGATAAAAAGGAAAAGGGCTACGAGGTATGCGTTGTTCCAAACGCTACAGGTGCCACGGATTTCGATTTTTTAGTAGG
>JAFVXM010000108.1 GCA_017501205.1 Clostridia bacterium | reverse complement strand
GGTGCTACCTATCAGCAGCCCAACCAGGTAAACGGCGTTTACGACTTCCAGGTTGGCATTGCCCCCATTCCTCAGCTTGATAAGGCAAACCCAAAGGTTATCTCTATGGGTCCCTCTATCTGCGCCTTCAAAAACGACGATCCGCAGAAGATGTGGGCTTCATGGCTCTTCCTAAAGCACCTTGCAACCGACGATGCATTCCAGGCAGCCGTTTCTATGACCAACGGTTACGCCCCCGTAACAAAGTCCGTCCTCGAAAACCCCGACTATGCTGATTTCCTTGCAAAGGGAGATAGCGATGGAACAAAGTATATTCAGGCTTATGCTGTAAAGGTTGCGATCTCGCAACATCTCGCCATGTTTTCAACCGAGGCATTCTACGGCTCTGCAGTTGCTCGTGAGCAGGTTGGTCTTCTTATGCAGAAGTGCCTTTCATACACCGGAGCTGACGTTGCAGCAGCTATCAAGTCTGCGTTTGAGGTGGCAATAGCCGAGTGCAAATACCAAATCGGCATAGATGATCCCGACACTCCGGAAGATCCTACAAAAAGATATTTCAACGAAAACGGTGAGCTTTACCTTTTCAAGGATGGCGTTCCTACGTTCAATTTCGTTATAGCTAACAATGCAATTATCAACCACCTCGCTTCCATAGAAGATATTGCCGATACGCTCGAATCGATCTCGGGGGCAGATATTGACGTAAAATTGCCGGGCGAAGAAGCACAGGACGTTGAGATTCTTATCGGCTCCGTTACAAACCGAGGAGATGAATACATAATCGATACGACGAATTTCGGAAACGACGATTTTGCCGTAAAGCAAATCGGTACAAAAATAGCCGTTGTCGCCGCAACCAAAACCGCACTTGAAAAGGCAATAAATTATCTCAGTAAAGAAGTTTTTGGTATTCAAAAATATAATCCCCCGATCGATACACTGGTCATGTCGGCGGATAAAAACCACGACGTGAAGTAAAATTCTTAAAACAGCGAAAAAGGGGATGCTTCATTCAGGCATAACCGAACACAAAACGGAGGCAAGGCGCTTCTAGCGCGTTGTCTCCGTTTTACTTTTACATTGATTTGAGTAAAACGAGGAAAACCGTCGGTTTTCCTCGTTTTGTTTAGGTTTTTATTCTGTTTCCGTTTTCTCTCCGACGTATTTATATACGCCTCTCAGCAAAAACATTTTTGCTCCAAATCAGCCCTTTAAATTTAACACGGGGCTTCCCCCGGTGGTGGTTTCCACTATCCGAGCAGAACGTCGAAAACAAGCATCAGACAGAATCCGATCAGCAACGCGTAGGTAACGCCCCTTGCCTCACCGTGGTGCGTTTCGGGAATCATCTCGTCGCTGATGATATAGAGCATCGTGCCGCCCGCGAATGCAAGCGCAAAAGGAAGAATTGCCGACGAAATACTGACCGCAAAATATCCGATAAACGTTCCGACCACCTCAACGACACCCGTCATAGCGGCGGCAAAAAACGTCTTTTTCGCGCTTATTCCTGCCGCGAGCATCGGCCCGATGATAACCATTCCCTCAGGAATATTCTGAAGCGCGATTCCGCCCGCTATAAGAATAGCCTCGCCGACGTTATCCGCACCCATTCCGAAGCCTACGCCCGCCGCAATTCCCTCGGGCAGATTGTGTATCGCGATCGCTATCACGAACAGGATCACCTTGTTCACGTTGCTTTTCTTATGCTCCTCAATATCCGCCCCTGCCATTCTGTGTAAATGCGGAACGAGCCTGTCGGCAAGGTTCAGAACGAGAGCGCCCGCGAAAATACCGATAACGGTAACGATTATTCCGTACTTTCCTCCTCGCTCTACCGAGGGAATTATGAGTCCTATCACCGCCGCGGCGAGCATAACGCCCGAGGCAAACGAGAGCACAATGTCCGAAAATTTGTGCGATATATTTTTAAATATAAATCCGATTATCGCTCCTATGAGCGTAGCACCGCCCACACCGAGCGCTGTCAATAGCACGGGAACCATTTTTCTCCCCCTTTACGCATCTTCAATTTTTACACCTTGATTATATAAAATAAAAAACGGTTTGTTTGTGACTTCGTCACTGAAAAGACCTGCGACCTGGATGTATAATGTAATCACAATAAAGCCAAACGGCTAAAATCAAAGGAGATTAAAAAATGAAAGAACTCAAGATTACAAAAGACAGCTTCAACGATATAAAATCAAACGGCACGGTGCTTCTCGACTTCTACGCAGAGTGGTGCGGACCGTGTAAAATGCTCTCCCCGATAATCTCGGAGATAGCAGAGG
>JAFVXM010000107.1 GCA_017501205.1 Clostridia bacterium | reverse complement strand
ACCTTCCTCGTGGCATTTGTGGATAAGGCGGATATGCTGTCGTTTGCAAACGTACTCGTTATGTTAAAGATGTGCGCAATTGCAGGCACGTCTTCGTATTATCTTTACACCCGCAATCCAAACGCGCCCGTTTTAAACGTTGCCCTGTCCGTGATGAACGCCGTTTCGGGATACGTTATGATGTACTATCAAAACGTTATTTGGCTGGATATGGTGTGTGTTTTTCCTCTTTTGATGCTTGGCCTTGATAGGCTTAAAGAGGGCAAGCGGCTGATGTTTACAGTGGTGCTTGCCGCGTGCCTGTTTATCAATTATTACCTCAGCTTTATGATCGTGGTGTTTCTTCTCCTGTATGCCGCAGTGTGGGTGATATTGTCGAAAAACATGCGTTTTGCGGGGGATTTCATAATTTGCTGTGCGGTAGCGGCGCTTCTTTCAGCCGTTGTGTGGTTGCCAAGCTTTGCGCAGTATTTTGCCTCGGGCAGAAAGAGCTCTGTTATAGAAACGCTCAAAAGCTCGTCTGTGCTCACTGCTTACGATACTACCGTTCCAACCCTTCTTTCCGTTCTGTTTCTCTATCCGTTTGCGCTTTTTGGAGCACGGAGGATGACCGATCGCTCAAATCATCTCGCAGTGCTTTTGCTGCTTACCACAGTGCCTGTTATTTTAGAGCCGGTGAACAAGATGTGGCAGACGGGAAATTATATGAGCTTCCCCACGCGCTACGCGTTCATAACGGTATTTTTGTGTGTTACGGCGGCGTTTGAGGGTTTATCCTGCAAGGGTGGCGAAACGGCTGATAATGCGTGTTTTAAGGGGGATGCTCTCGGCAAAGGCATTAAGAGCTATCTCTCAATAATCTTATCTGCAGCTACGGTTTCGGCGAGCGTTGTATATTGCTTTTTCGCTGTTAGATACACGAAGAATAATATTGAGGTAATGGATGCGTACGCTTCGTCGCTTTGGGGCGACGAGCAATCGTTGAGGGCTCTGTTTACCGTTTACTCGGTTTCTGCAGTGATCGGTGCATCGGCTTGCGTGCTGCACCGATTAAGGATGCTAAAGCCGATGCTCGCATGTCTTGCGGTGTGCGTAATCGTTGCTGCAGAGTTTTTCATAAGCCCCCAGGTCTATATGGTTGCACCCGCGCATGAGGTTGAATACTTTAAGGATATAGTTGATCTTTCCGGGCGAATAGAGAGCGAGGAGTTTTACCGCGTTAAGACGGATAAGGATTACACGTGGAGAGATTTTGCCGTAAACATGCTCGGCGGTATCGGATATAACGCGCTGGGGCACTATACCTCTCTGACGCCCGATAACTATATGACCGCGATCAAGCAGATGGGGTACACGTCTTATTGGATGGAGGTCGGCAACAGCGGAGGCACGGAAATAACGGACGCGGTTATGTCTGTCGGTTACGAAATATCAAGCAGATCGGGAGATGCCGTTTACGAAAACGAATATTATAAGATGATAAAAAAGGATTACTTCCTTCCGCTGGGTTTGATTTCGGCAGAGGACGTAATAGCCTCAACCGAGAGCGGGGTGAACAAGTATACGGATAGGGCGAGCCATCAAAAGACGCTTGCGAGAGAGCTTCTCGGCGATGAGGATATTGTTAATGCTTACGGCATAGATAAGGCCACGCTGTATAACGTGACCGTGGAGCATGAGAACGGAAAGATAATTTTATCTCCCACAGGCACGGGAGCGAGGGTTAGGTTCAATATAAATCAAGGCGGAAGCTACGCGCTGTATTTTAACGTTTTTTGTGAAAACAACAATTCTCTGCGTCAGCCCGTAAACGGCAAGCTCAAGGTAAGCTCGCCAAAGAGCAGCGCCTATTCCTTCCCATCTCAAAAGGATAACGGTGTGCTGAAAATGGGGAGCTTTGAGGGTAACTCGTATGTGAGCGTAAGCATACAGTCGAGGGTTGAGGTGACGGAGTTTTCCGTGTTTACGGTTGATCTCGGCAAGCTGTCGGAATCGGTAAATAAAGTAAAAGCCGTTGGCCTTAACGAGAGGCGAAACGGCTTGGCGGGTGAAATAACAGCAGTTGGCGGAGAGTGCGTTTTTCTCTCCGTGCCGTATGATAGCGGTATGCGCTTGAAGATAAACGGAAGGCGAGGTGAGCTTTACGAGGTTTACGGAGGTTTTACCGCCTTCTATCTTGAGGCAGGCGAGAATAGAATAGAAATTTCTTACGTTTCGCCGGGCTTTGCCACCGGTGCTGTGATCGCAGCCTTCGGGTTGATGCTTGTTCTCGCTGCGGCAGTTGCTAAAAAAAGGCAGTGCGAAATTGCGCTTCCGCCAAGGGTGCAAACGGTGTGTGGTTATGCCGTGGCACTTGCGGGAGTTGCCGTATTTGCCGTTGTTTACGTTGCCCCCATGATCTTGTGTATTATATAAATAAACCCCGTAAAACAAAGGTTTTACGGGGTTTTACATTGTAGCCTTTAGCGGAAAACAACCACCACTTGAAGTGGTGGAATAAAAAAGCTTTAGCAAAAGTAATCCTCCTGTGTTATAATAAAGTGGGT
>JAFVXM010000106.1 GCA_017501205.1 Clostridia bacterium | reverse complement strand
CCCATAAACAGGGCCAAACGCCACGCAAAAAACGCAGAGCAAAAGCGAAACGAGCTCAATGCCCGGCACAAACGAAAACACGAACTGAACGCCTATAAGAAGGGCTACCACAACCGCCGTTGAGGCAAGCCCTTTCGTTGTAAAACTGAAATTAGTGCCCTTTTTCAAAGGTTTTCTCCCTTTTTATCAAAATGTGCCTACAGCGAGTACAATAGTTTCGCCATCGCCAACCGCCTGCGTGCTCATGCCGCTTGCGCACGAATAATATACGGTTTCGCCAACGTTAAAGGTAAATTCCTCAAGCACGTTTAAAAGCCCAAAGCTATCCTTTCGAACGGTATCGGTGTAAATACCCCAAAATTCATTTCCGCTAACAGCGTATCCACACACAGACGTCAAAAAGCTGCCGTACTCTGTTTGCGAAACCTCGTAGGTAAAGCCGTTATCCCCTTCCTTAAGAGCGTTTAAAACGTCCTCAACGGTAGCAAACTCGCCGGATACAGAGTAGTCCAAAACCGCAGTCGGCAGCGCCACCTTAACGCTTACGCTCATTTGGCTTTTCTCCACGTTGTCACACCCGCCAAAGCACAAAAAAGCCCCTAAAACGCACAAAAGCGCGAGTACACTGATAAATCTTTTCATTGTGATACCTCCTTGATTTTCCGCATTTTGCTGAAAAACGGCAATAAAAAAATCTTTTTTCCTCGATGAAAAAAGATTAAAGCACGGCAAAAAAGCCTTCACCCTCTTTCTCCCACCGAGAACGGTTGCACAGAAATCTCGGCAGGTCTCCTGACTTATTAACGGATTTAAAGATCAATTCTTCCCGTTGCCAGTGAATTGATCCTCCGTTATACAGTAGCGGGGGCTGTGCGGCTTCTAACCGTCTTCCCTATTAAACTGCGGGCGCAGTACCGAGCTTCCATATATCGTTGTAACCACATTATACAACTTCTTCCCCTCTTTGTAAAGCGATAACGCCACAAAAAATAAATATCCCCGCGTGAAAACGCGGGGTATTTCATATGCTTCTCTCAATCGTTGCAGGTGAAGCGGGTGCTGGGTGCGGCATCCGGCTTTCTGCCGACAGACGTGTTATCCTCCCTTCTGTTCCTTAGCTCCGGCACGGGGCTGGGCGCGATCTGATAGCGATAATCGTGCCCGTAGCGGCGGATTGCGGCATCTATAACGCAATGCGAGGGAACAATGTGCGGGGTGGGGTTCACTGTTTCCTGCATGCGGAAGAACGCAGCCCCGTCGTCAAGCTCGCCAACCTTCATATATCCGTCCTCAACGGACGTAAACTGAACGGTATCGGAGAGTATGCGCCTTACGTAATCTATATTTTCGTGCAGGGATATGGGCTGGGGGAAGTCACCGTCGCGTATGACCTCCTGCCAGTGCTTGCCCTCATACTTTTCAAGCAGAGCCGCAGCGCGGTGCAAGTGGCTTATTTCGTAGGTTAAATTCTGCTCCCACAGGTTTTTAACGTAGGCATCCGTTTCGGTAACGTAGCACGACCAGTACAGATAGCACTCGCAGTATTCGTGCCACAGCAGCATTTCCAGCCACGAGGCGTTTGCATCCATAAGCGATTCGTAATGAGTTACGTGCTCCTCCTCCACCATCGCTATCTCCTGATACAGCCTTCTGCCGGTATCCGAAATTGCAAAGTTCGTTACGTTCATATAATAATTCATCGTTTGCTGCTCTGCCGCCGTGATTATCATGGTGGATAAAACGGTTTGAACGTCTGCCGTTGCAGCGTTGATGTTTCGCCTTACGTTATCCGTGGGGAAGCGGTGATGGGCTATTGTCGGCCTGCCGGGCATGATCTCCGTGTATCTTCCCACAAGCCACTCCGCAGCGATCCCCTGCTCCATCTCAAGTAAATTTGCATAGCGGTAAAGGTGATCGAAATCCTCAAGCAACGCAAAATCCAGCGCGGTTTTAACGTAACAATCCACCTCTCTCTTGGCAAGCTCTGCGGTCAGATCCACGGCAAGCTGCTCGTAGCCGATGGTGTGCTCAAGTATGCTCTCGTTTGCCGGCTTTAAGAGCGAAAGCTTTAATTGTTGCTGCTTTTCTATGTATCTCGTAAGCGCGATCTCCCTTCTTAAATCCGCGTTATCGGTATGCCGCGCGAGGTTGTGCGAAAACCAGTTTGCCTCAAACTCCGTGCCGTTCATTAAAATTATTCGCGTGCGCGTGTAAGGATCAACAAATCTCTTATCATACGGCTTTGGGTACAGCTTTTGCCAGTTTTCAATGGTTTTTTCTATTGCTCTCGGTTTTTCTTTAAACGGGTTCATAAAAGTTCTCCTTAATAAGTTTTCCCTTTTATGGTATGCCGACCGCAGCTTTTTAGTGAAAAACGCCCCCACTCACCGAAAACAAAGCAGATTTCTATATAAGAAAAGGCGCACGGTATATTGCCCGTGCGCCGTATATTTAGCTTGATTTTGCTTATGCAAGCGTCTGATTATCTCTCATCCATACAAAGTTGCTTACGATAGTATCGTAATCGGTGCAGCTATACAAGCCGTTAGCCAAACGGAACTGACCCGCCCAAACGTAACCGGTAACGCATCCGTTATATACGAATTCGCCTTCTACTCCGATACACGTCCAGAGATACCACCACTCGTTTGCAACACTCTTGCCGGAGTTGCGGTTGAACCAGTACCAGAACTCGTAATTGTTGAGTGCGGTTGCCTTAACAACGTCAACAACGTACTTATCAACAACTGCCATATAGCCCTCGGTTGTCGTTGCAGCGGTGAGCTCGTTATAGAAATAGTGGTTGATCAAAGCGTTCACTCTGAGTGCATCGGGGATGTACCAGCGCGCATCATCTGCTAAAATGTCCGTGCTGAGAACGGCTCCGTCTGCATTAGTGGTGGTGATATGGCCCGTTTCAGCGGTGTAGCCTACATACGGGAGGAGATAGGTAGCGGTGAAATCCTTAGCGAGATCAACAACGCTGTTCCAGTTTGCATAGAGCGACATTTCGGTCTTGATAGCGCCGGTTTCAGCCTTTACAAACGCTTCAATCGCACTGACGCTTTCAAGCGCGTTAACGCCCTCAACAGCCGCAGCTACGCTATCGCTGAGGTCGCTGTAATTTTCAGCTGCGAACATATTGCTAACCTTCTTAACCCAGCCTTCCTGAAGCTTATAAACGTTCATGTGGAGGGTGGTCATAACGTAAACCGCATATTCCTTAACTGCCTGCAATTCCATACCGGTCTTAACGGCAATGCTATCAGCAGCGGGAACGCCGTTTTCCTGATATACGGCAACTCTTCCGCCAAAGTTGATTGCAGTTTCGCAAACGATAACCTGCGTGTCGTTAACGAAGCCGGTGATGCCCTGTGCGTTGAATACTACGCTGTATTTGTTTTCGCCGTTTGAAAGAGCAACGTCGTTAGATGCAAGAACGGTTTCAACACCGTCAACGCTCTTTGCAAGATTTATCTTGCCATCCTGCGTATAGAAGAAATAGAACTCGTCCTTTGCACCAACGTAGTTCTGCATATTGGCAACGTTATATAAGAATACGATGCCCTGCTTAACGTCGTTACCTGCAAAGGTTACGGTAACGGTATCCTCAACACCGGTAAACGCCTCTGTGAAAAGCACGTTGTTGATAAGGTCTGCCTTAACGGTAACGTTGGAATTGCCAACGGTAAGAGCGGTGCCGTTAAGCTCTGCAGTGCCATCGGTTACAGCCCAGGTGTAAACGGATTCACCGCCTAAATCAACGGTTTCTCCGTATTTTACGGCCTTCTCCTCAACGGTTGCACCAACAACGGTGAGGGTAAAGGTCTTTCTTGAGTAGTAAAGCTTCAAGGTGTTTTCGCCCTCGCTAACGGTAAGAGCGGTAACGTTATTTGCGTTTTCGCTATCAAAAACAAAGCCTTCCTTTACGGCTTCAGCCGCGGTAACCTGCGTGCCAACTTTAGCAGTTGCAGTTTCGGTTAAAGCTGCGTCGCAAACGAACTCGCCGTTAAGATCCTCAAAATAGTACTCGGTAGCATAGCTTGCGGTTGCAAAAACGTAGTAGAATTTAAGAACGGTGGAGCCATCCTCCGCTACGGTTGCAGTGGTAACGTTGTTTGCATTTTCGCTATCAAAAACGTAGCCTTCCTTGCTTGCGGGCTGACCCGTAACAGCGGTGCCTGCCTCTACGGTAGCAGTTTCGGTAAGAGCGGCATCAACCTCAAACTCACCCTCTACGGTCTCAAAATAGTGCTCGGTTTTGTACTCTGCCTTTTCAGGAACCTCCTTAATACAAGCACCCAAAAGCATCGTTGCGGCAAGTGCCAAGCAAACGGCAAGCACGCTTAAAAAATGTTTTTTCATCCATGTTTCTCCTTTATTTTTTTGCTGAATGATGCATCAGCATATCAATTTTACTAAATACTTTGTTTCATGTCAATATATAAATGTTGCACGTTTCACCTCCAAGAAGGGCTCAAAAAGGCTGCACGGATAAACTTTTGTTGTACGCTCAAGCCTCTGCCTTTTGCCCAAAGCGCCACGTTTTTTAAGCAAAAACCACCTGCCCGAACAGCCATTTTTCCTCAAAAGCCCCCTAAAACGCACAAAAAAAGGCATACCGAAGTATGCCCTTTTGATTTTTTAGTATCTTTGGTCAACCTTCGTAACGTAGGTTTCGCCGTAGAAATGCTCCTCCTGACGGAACCTCGTATCGAAATACAGCTTGGGATCCTTCTTGAAATCTTCAAGCTCCTTAATAACGTCGGCGTCGCCGGGGTTGAGCTCAAGATCCGTATCCAAAAGCTTTTGGAACTTTTCGCAAATATTTTTAAGCTTGCCGCCGTTCTGCTGGAAGAGCGCAATGCGCGCGTCCACCGCAGTAAGCGCCTCGGTAAAGTGCAGATACTGCCCCATGTTCGCCCTGTACATAACGTTTACGTCACTTAGCGCCTCGGCAAGATCGTCCTTTCTTTCCGTGCAAACGGACAGGGCCTTTTCGTAAAGCTCTTTTACCTTTAAGAACTTTGCGGACGACTGCTTAAACAGCAGCGCGGCATTCTCAAGTGCCCACGGATGATACTGCTGATCGTGCGTGAGGAAAAAGCCGCAGCGGCGGTCACTCTCCCACGCGGGCGTATCCGCATGCACGCAGGACACCTTGGGGAAGTGATAATCGTGCTTTGCCTTAAAGCAAGCGATGTTCGAGTACGCGTATGTGAAGGAATACGGCAACAGATCAATGCCCTTTTCGCACTCCTTCCACGCCTCTATAAGGTAAGGTGCCGCCTGCTTGCCGTAGTAAGCGGCGGTGCTTTCAAGAAGCTCTGAAAGCGATGCCTCGGGATTTTTGAAAAACTCCTTCAAAAACAGAGTGTTTACGCCGATCCTGCTGAACGCGATGCCGAAATGCTCCTTGATGCCCACGAGGGTTGGGAGCTTATCTAAAATGGAAATCTGCCTGTAAACGAGCGTAGGACAAGGGAAGCGCTGAAGCTCAACGGTGCCAACACCGCTGCCCGTTGCCTGAATTTCGCCGATGATGGGTATATTTTTCTCACTCGCCCTATCGCCTATCGTTTTTATCCAGGTGTTATCAAAG
Source organism: Clostridia bacterium (assembly GCA_017501205.1). Classification (GTDB taxonomy): domain Bacteria; phylum Bacillota; class Clostridia; order Christensenellales; family Borkfalkiaceae; genus RGIG3732. Next base: position 7,497 of record JAFVXM010000106.1, on the reverse strand, counting down.
TTATGGAAGTAGCTTTCAAGCCCGCTGGTGTTGAGCATAAGCCCAAAATTCGGGCTGTCTATCTTATCAATGGTATCGAGAATTTGGCCGAGAGAAAGCTCCCAAGGCTGCCACCAGAAGGTTATTTCCCTATCCAGCGCCTTAAGCTCTGAAAGCACTCTGCCAAGGAATACCGAAAGCCTTTCGGGAAGCGGAACACCTGCACAGAGCGGACAGCCGCCAAACTCGCTGCACAGCCACGCATGCTGATCGTAGGTGTATATCATAACGTCCTTAACTGTGGGATAACGCTTGAAAAAGGCCACTATTTTGCCAACCTCTTCATTTATCACCTTCTCGTCCGAGATGCAAGCAGGGGTTATATACGGGGTGATATTTGCCTCGTGCCCAAGCACCTTGATTCTCGGCATACCGAAGTGAGGCAAGCCCTTTAAGCCGTGTTTTTTCAGCACAGCCTCCCTTCTTTCAAGCTCCTCTGCGGCAAGTCCCTCAACGTGCTCCAAATTCAAAACCTCGCCCTTGGGCCTGTTATCCCAGGCGATATTCATCTGAACGGTGTTAAAGCCGATGTCCTTCAATATCTCCATCTGCTCATCCGACCACTCAACCTCGGGAATTATGGGGTTGCCGACCATACCGATCTTATATTTAACGTCCTTCATAACACTCTCCTTATCTATTTTTTAAGCCAAGCGCAAACTTGGGAAAGTCCATAAGATTGCCCGGCTCTGAAAATACAACGCTGTATGCCGCATCCGAAGACGTGCTTCTCGTAAGCCTGTAAACAAATTTATTCTCGCCCTTTTTGAGGATGATTTTTCTGAAGAATTTTTCGGGATAGTACATCATCACCTCGCTGTTTTCAACGAGAAGCTCGCCGTTCAGCCATATCTTCATGCCGTCCTCACAGCCAACTATCATCCTGAGCTCCCTGTCCTCGTCAACGCATACCGTCCTTGCAACGTACACCGTACACGGGCAGGCGCATGACGTAAAGTCACTCATTTTGAAAACGTCGGTAAACAAATTCACCTTATCCATTGCCCAGCTGCCGTCAACCTCAACGAACTCCGTTTGATAATCGGGCACAAAGGTCAGATGGTATTTTCTCACGTTCTCGTCGCGCTCACCGCTCATCCCGTCAAACGCCGAGTAATACCCGGGGTGACGCGACAGATCTACCGTGTTTGGAAGGGTGAGGAACGGGCGGGAAACGCGGTAAGCCACGGGCGAAGCAAAGCCAAAGGAAAACTCGTCGCCGTGGATGCTTATTTTAAACAGCGCCACGTCGCTCTCAAGCCCCTCGCCGGCAACGCACTCCATACGGATAACCCTATCCGCACCGAAGCTGCCCACAGAGTTCACCGTGCAGGAATACCCCTTGGGAGAGGTTACCTTAACGTCCTCTTTTTTAAAGGATCCCCCGTTTATCACAGCTAATTCCACCATTTGCGAGCTATTCTCATCAAGCGTGGGCGAGTATTTAACGGGATAAAGATACGGTTCGGAGGCAGGCTCAAACCCAAAATTATCCCATCCGTCAAGCCCGGTGGAGAACTTATCGGCAAAATAACCGCCGTATTTTGCAACGTCCTCCGAAAACGCCCTTATTGATCCGCCGTAATCATCACATCTCGCCATTGTTACGAGCGCAATATCGTCCTTTTCAAATTGCTTTAAAAGCGCCTCTCCACCGCAATAAACCCCGTAAATCGCAGCGCAAATACCAACTGTGCAGTCAGTATCAAAGCCAAAGCCGTTTACCGTGGAGCACATTTTTTCAAAGCTGTCAAACAGGCGCATAAGCCCTATTATAACGAAACCCATGTTTTGGAAAACGTTGGTGCAATCGGGGTGACCGAAGCGCGAGAGGATAAAGCTGTAGATATCATCCTCGCTCATATCCGTAAGGCAGGCGTTGTAAACGCTCTCCGCCATGGTGCGGAATTTGCCCTGCGGCAACAGCGAGATTGCATCGGATAAAACCTTTTCAATGCGCTCGCCTCCAAACGCAAGAGAAACGAGCGCGCTTATAAACATAATGGAAACCACCGACTCCTTGCTGTGGTCGATCATTCCATCCCTCTGGGCAAACTCCATTGCCTTTTGCGGGTTGCATGGGAACAGACAGCCCCAAAGCTCGCCCCTAATCACCGCACCCATGCCCTCGTTATAAAACGCGTTGTTGAACGAGCCGGAGTAGGGCGGCAGTATTCCCCTTTCAAAGTTCTTTTTAAAGTAAGCGTATTCGCCGGCGGAAAAATCGTAGTTTTTCAAAAACTCCCTTGCAAGTATTTGCGAGGACACGTTTTCGCCGTATACCTTAACCGCAGAGAAAAATAAAAGCTGAAGATCGAGATCGTCGTTTACGAGCATCTTATCCACGATGGAGCGGGAAAACTCCACGTTTAAGCGCTGCTTCATGCCCTCGTACGGGGCGCCGAAGGTTCCGCCAACGCTCTTGCCTATATAACAGCCGAAGACCTTATCCTTATAAGCAAAATAATCAGGCATCATAGGTTCTTCCTCCTTAATGCTTAGCCCTTTAATGCGCCTTCTGAAACGCCTTGAATTAAATATTTATTTGAAGCAAAGAAGAGTACTATCATGGGCAGCATGCACAAAACGGCATCTGCATATATTCTTTCCCAACGGGTACCCTGCCCCATCATGCGGCCGTAAAACGCCTGCAACGTGGGCATAAGCGTTCTCTTTTCTGCACGGAGAAGAAGAACGGGCATCGTTGTATCGTTCCAAACGCCTATCGATTGAATAAGCACAAGCGTTGCTATCGTTGCAATTGAAAGCGGGAAGAAAATCTGGAAAAACGTGCGATAAAGGCTACATCCGTCAAGCTTGGCGGCTTCCTCAAGATCCCTCGGCGCACTTGAGAAGAACCCGTTGAAAAGGAATATTGCCATGGGCATTCCGCTCGCAACGTAATATAATATCATGCCGATATAGGTATTCTTAAGCCCCAAACCAACTATGAGTTTAACCTGCGGTATAAGCATGATGTAGGTCGGCAAAGTTATGCCAAGCACCACGTAGGAATACAGCAGCTTCATAATTTTTGCTCTGCTTCTGCCAAGCACGAAGCCTGCCATAGCCGCAACCACAACCAAAAGCACCATGCTGCCTATAAGTATTATGGCGTTGTTGCCGAGAAGCTTAAAGTAGTTCTGCTTTTCGAGAACGTACTTGAAGTTTTCAAGATAAAACGACTTGGGAAACGCCAGAGGATTCGTGAAAAACTCACGCAGGGTTTTAAACGAGTTGATAACGAGAAGATACAGCGGGAACACCATTATTGCCATAACGGGCACCATGCAGGCGGAAACGAGGAATTTTTTAATCTTTTTAACTGAAACTTTCATTCCGTTGCCCCCCTGTTTGCAAGTAATTTTTGCGTTACGGTAACAAGCACGAACGCAAATATCGTAACGACCATGCTCATCGCGCAGCCAAGACCAACCTCGTAGCCGCCGATAGAACGCTCAACGATCCACAGGTTTATAACCTTGGTTGCAGTTCCCGGTCCGCCGCCCGTGAGCAGCGAGATCATATCATACGCCTTGAGCGAATTTATTATAAGAAGTATCAGGTTTATCCTGAGCGAAGGTGAAATGAGCTTCCACGTTATATGGTACGTCTGCTTCCAGTAGCCTGCACCGTCAATAGTTGCAGCCTCGTAAAGCTCCTTGGGGATGCTCTGCATATTCGCAAGGTAGATGAGCGCCGTCTGCCCCACCTGATTCCAAACGCCGGTCAAAACGACCACTATCATAACCGTGTACTTGTTCCCAAGCCAGTTTTGAGTAAGCCCCTTTAGCCCTACAAGCGTAAGTAATCGGTTGAGCGTGCCCATATTTTCATCGCTTATAACGGGCGAATAAATTTCCTTGAACAAAAAGCCCACTATAATTCCGCTTACAAGCATGGGCAAAAAGAAGCAGATCCTGAGCGGCGTTGTTATGCGCGATTTTCTGTTTAGCATAAGCGCAACGAAAAACGCAATAAAAATCAAACAAACGGAGTTGAGGACCGCGTAGTATATTGTAACGGGTATGGTGTTGAAGATATCGGGGTTTGTAAACATAGCCGCGTAGTTTTTAAACCACACCCAGTTTGTTTCCTTACTTATACCGTTCCAGTCGGTAAAGGAATAATATACCGACGTTAAAACGGGGATGAAAAACAGAAGCGTGAAGATGGTGTAAGCCGGTATCAGAAAAACCGCCTGCGCAACTCCGTCGCTCGTGAGAAAATCCTTAAAGCTTTTTCTCTTTTTAACACTGTTCATAATAGAACCTCTCTACGTATAAAGGGTTGTTTCCCGCTCCCCTTTTTTGGGGAGCGGAAACTTATTGTAAAAATAATTTTCGCTGTTTTTGCGCGAAATAGGGGGTTATTCTTCTAAAGTAGCCATCCAAGCGTTCTGCATATTATCGAGGAAGGTCTTGAGTGCGCTCTTCTTTGCTTCTATGGTTTTAGCATCGTAAATATCGTAAGCCTCGCCAAGGATATTCTGAACGGGGACAGGCCATACAGTCCAGCCTCTCGTAGGCTGATCAAGGTATGCGCTGAGAGATTCCAAAACGGGGTTGCTCTTAATTTCAGCACCCTTAATCGGAGAAAGACTGCCAATAGCAGCACAGATCTTTGCGTTGTTTTCAGCCTTCATAAGGTAATCCAAAAACTCCATAGCGGCACCCTTCTTAGCGCCGGTAGCGTATGCGCTAACTGCAAACGCCTCGCCTGCTGCTGCAAGAACGGAGCCTGCATTATCCTCTGCGGGGAACGGGAACATCTTATAGGTGGTTCCGGTTTCGTTAAGCTCGTTGAGGATGGACATATCCCATCCGCCTATACGCATAATAGCTGCGTTGCCATCCAAAAACTCTATTGCGGCCTTGCTCATACGGTCGGTAGAAACACAGGTTTCCCAGTTGTAATAGCCCTTTTCAGCCCAGTCAATATAAAGCTTTTCGTAAACAGCGGTCATCGCCTCGTTTCCGAAGGTGGTGGTGCCTGCATTTACCTGCTCATCGAAATCGGGCATATCCTGATAAAGGTTAGAGAGGCAGGAGAGATATACGTAGTTTGCAAGACAGTCGCTACCCATAATGATAGGGTAATCAACCTCGGGGTCTGCCTTAAGAACGTCGAGAATTCTTTCGAAATCTGCCATGTTCTTGGGAGCCGTAAGGTTGTTGCGAGCAAAGATCTGCTCATTGTAAGCAAGGCCCATAAACGCGGTGTTTACGGGTGCGATATAAAGCTCGCCGCCCTGTGAATAAACGCACTGAGAGAGAGTTGCTGCGTCAACGTTTTCAATCCATTTGCAATCGCTGAGATTTGCAAGCGCGCCACTTTCAATATACGGAGGAACGGTCGGGCCGGGCCACATGGTGAAAATTTCGGGAACGTCATCCGTCTGGATGCGGTTGTTGAGGTCGGTCAGGTGTGAAGCAACGGGTGAGAACACAACGTCTACCTCAATTCCGGTTTCATCATAGAATTCCTCAGCAATATCCTGAAGCACGTCGTCTGCATCTACCCAGAAGTGAAGAAGCTCGATAGTGGTGCCGGCGTACTCGGACTTTCCGCCACCGCCGCCACCGCCGCCGTTACAAGCAACAAGTGAGCCGACGATGATAAGGCACATCATAGCAACCAACAGTTTTTGAAGCATTTTTTTCATAATTTTCTCCTTTTTATTTTTTTTGCGGCTTGCCGCATATTTTTCTTTTCAGTTAAGTGCGATTTCTCGGTTTTGTTTATAAAACCGAGAAAGGGATAATCCCTTTGTTTGACATTTTTTTGATTTTTTGGTATAATTAAAATATGTTTTTCAGTTATAAGGATCTGTTCCGCCCAGGTGAACGAATTGCGCTTAGCCAGTCGGTTTTTATCGACGACCCAAGCATTTTAAGCGAGCATAAGCATGACTTTTTTGAAATAGCCTACATCGTTGAAGGCTCCGGTTACCATATACTTAACGGGCAAAAGACGAGCATACGCAAAAACGATCTGCTTTTTCTAACTCCGCGTAGCACGCATACGTACCAGCCTCGAACAAACAGCACCCTCAAATGGGTAAACTGCATGTTTCTGCCCGACGTTATTGACGAGCAGCTCTTTGACATTTTGGAACCAAACCATATGCTCAAATTTATGCTCTTCCCCTCCCCTATGTTCTACGATTCCAGAAACCTTTCGGAAATAGAGATAATCTCAAACAACGAGAACGTTAACTTTATTTTCTCCGAAATGCAAAGGGAATACGAGCACGCGAGGCCCGGATATCAGGAAACGCTTAAAAGCTATCTGCAAATTCTTTTGATAAAGATCTTCCGCGCGTACTACATTAAAGAAACGCCGGAAGAGAAAGGCGAAAAGCCAAACGAGCTTATGAGCCTTGTTCTGAACTATTTGGAAGAGAATAGCGAAACCATGGAGTATGACGTAGCCACCCTTTCCAAACGCACGTTTTACAGTCCAAGATACTTTCAAAACCTATTCAAGCAGCAAACGGGCATCACCTTAAACCAGTTTATAAGGCAAAAGCGAATAGAAACCGCCTGCGACCTGCTTTTAACAACAGACCTACCCGTTCTCGTTATTATGGAAAGGATAGGCATGAGTGATACGAAAAGCTTTTACGCACTTTTTAAAAGAGTTACGGGCACAACGCCTGCGCAATACCGTGAGGGACGAAAATAATCGTCCCTTTTTTTATTTAAATAATCGCGATAATGTTTGATAAACGAGCTTTTTAATAAAAATACGGAAAGGCGAGCTTTCAAAACGGGCACACTCTTTCGATTAACGCCCTATCTCTCTATCCATGGAATTCATGCTGTAAACGGTGATATCCTCAACCAAAACCTCCCCGTCGGCAAAGAACTCTATGCCGGAGCAGGTTTTATCCAAAAATACCAAGCCGGAAACAGCGGCCTCGCCGTTACCGAATACGTCGAAGCAAACGTTATCGAGTAAAATTCTGAGGTTTATACGGTTGCCCTCAAGCAAGCTCATTTCCGTTTCAATAACGCCCTTGCTAGTGCGGTCACCGCTGTTAGTTTTATCAACAACTAAGACCTGACGGGTGTAATCGTAATAGATAACCATTTCACCGCCGTCGCCCTTTCTTACAACAAATCCGGCCTTGGTTGCGCCCTTAAACACGATGCTTGCATTTATATCAGCAACCGTAGCTTTAACGCCGCTCAAGAGGTTCTCGGTAGCTGCACCAACTTCGGTGTTCGTAATTCTAAATAATTCCTCGCCGCGCAGGTTGTTTATCTCTGCGATAGGCGTTTTTACAAGCTTGATCTTACCGTTTACGGTAACCAGCTTGTTTTCAAGAGCAATGCCCTGTGCGCCCTGCCACGTTTTACCGCTCCAGAGGCCTGTGGTATCGATAAGCCAGGAAATACCAACAACCCTGCCATCAGGCAAATTCTTAAACGTTTGCGTTGCGTAATGCTCGGT
>JAFVXM010000105.1 GCA_017501205.1 Clostridia bacterium | reverse complement strand
GCGTTGATAAAACGGACGGACTTTCCGAAATCTGGGATCTTTGCGGCGGAACGGCTTCCCCCGAGGTTGCCGAGTACGGCTTTACGAGAACCCCCGATTGCGTTGTAATGCAGATAGGTACTAACGATTTCAACGCAGGTCACGTGCCCGATAAATTCATTTCCGGTATCAAGGAGATGATCTTCAACTTCCGCAGTGTTTACGGCGAGGATATCAGGATAGTTTGGTGCCATAGCTACCACGAAAAGGCAGAAAACCTTTGGAATACGGTTATTAAGCCCACGCTTGACGAGCTTAACGCAGGCGGCACGATCTACTATTGTAAGATGCCGTACTGCAGCTGTCCCAAGTCTGAAGGCGGCGACGGAACACACCCGGACGTAGCCCGCGCAGCTGCAATGACCGAAACACTCGCTAATTTCCTTAAGGAGAATATTTATAACGAATAAATCACTTTTGCCGTTTTTTGTGTGAAAAAGGCGGCTAATTATAATATATCGGATAGGTGACGTATAATGGCAGACGAAAAAAACTACACCTTAAGCGCACTAAAGCAGCTGATCGACTCTCACGAGGCCATAAGCTTTGATATCTTTGATACGCTCGTTATGAGAAAGGTTTATTTCAATCACGACGTATTCCGCATTGTTGGCGAAAAATACAAGGCAGAGGCTCCCGGGTATTTCAATGCAAGGTTTAATGCCGAGCGCGAGCTTAGCAAAACGAGGTATCCGTACATAGAGGAGATTTACGATCACTTGGCTGAAAGGCTGGGAATAAGCGCTGAGCTTAAGGCGGAAATTATGAATTACGAGATCGAGGTTGAACGTCAGGTTATCGTGGTGAGGGAGGACGTTGTTGACGTTTTCAATTACTGCAAGCAGACGGGAAAGAGGGTGTATATCGTTTCTGATATGTATATGCATCAAAGCGACCTCGAGAGCATAATAAATAATATCGGCATCGTCGGCTACGATAAGATATTCGTTTCGAGTGAGTACGATACCAGCAAGCCTCAGCGCCTTTTTGAGTGCTATCTCAACGAGATAAAGGCAGGCTCGTATCTGCACGTAGGCGATAGCCTCGCGTGTGACATTATCCCCTCAACCAAGCTCGGTATGGATAACTTCCGTCTTAAAACCTCCGCTGAAATCTGGGAGGGCACGGGAGAAAAGCCGTCTGAGGACTTAAACGAGAGAAGGCGTCAGGCTGAATTTATTGCCGAAAGGTACAACAGCCCCTTCTCGGAATAGCTTTTTATCAGGAGAATTATGGGAAATATAACAACCGAACTGTGGCTTTTGCTCGATCTTGCCATCGCGGCCGTGCTTGGCTTTGTGATAGGCTTCGAGAGAAAGCTTCGTTTTAAAGAGGCAGGCATCAGAACGCACACCATCGTTTGCGTTGGCTCTGCACTCATGATGGCCATTTCAAAATACGCCTTCAAAAGCGATTACGACTCCTCAAGGGTTGCCGCGCAGATAGTATCCGGCGTGGGCTTTTTGGGCGCAGGCATGATCGTTTACAGGCACAACGGCGTAAGCGGCCTGACCACTGCTGCCGGCGTATGGACGGCGGCGGGCGTCGGTATGGCGTGCGGCGGCAGGATGTACGTTCTTGCCGTTGGCGCAACGGCTATAATCGTGGCCCTGCAGTGCTTGTTCCACGTTAATTGCAAGGCGTTTAACAGAAAGAAGTATTACACCATCAAAATATCCTTCACTTATGCCGATAACAGCAGCGAGATAATCAAGGATATATTCAAGGTGGATAGGTTCACTCAATTTATTGCAAACAGAACTCCCGATGGCATTGTTTACAAGGCAAAGCTCGTAACCACCGTGGAGTATACTGCCGAGCAGGTCAATGCCATCGTTGAAAAGTATCCGTTCATCGTTTCGATGGAGAGGACGGACAGCGAATAGCATACCTTAGGCTTATTTGTATAACAAAAGAGGAATATTTATGTGTAACGAAATTGCCGCGCCTAAAGGCAAGGCATGTGGCGAAAATCCCGCGGAAAGCGAGGTTGGCTCCTTTGTGCTATGCAGGCCTATGGAAACCGTTTTTATTGAAGGTGTGTCGAATACGCGCGAAATAGGCGGCTTTTTGGGCTTGGGCGGCAAAACCGTAAGGCGCGGTGCAATCTATCGCGGTGCATATTTGGATGACGTAACCGAGCAAGGTAAGCGCTTTGCCAGGGAGGTTTTGGGCATACGCACGGATCTCGATCTTCGCAACGAGGGCGAGGGCAGCGCTGACGACGCGCTATCCCCGCTGGGCGAGGGCGTAAAGCATATTTTAAGGCCGGGCTGTATGTATACGGGCAATAAATGGAGTGGCCTCACCCACGTTGGCAGGGTGGGCATTGATATCCCCGAGGGCGCGCGCAAGCTGGTGGAGGAACTGCTTGTGTTTGCCGATAGCGATAATTATCCCATTTACGTACACTGCGTTTTGGGTAGGGACAGAACGGGCACGCTCATTGCCGCATTGCTGGCGCTTGTAGGCGTGGGCGAGGATGATATTATGCTCGATTACAAGCTATCCTTCTTCTCTCAAAAAGGCGAGCTTGAGGGCACGAATATACCAAAAGTGATAGGCTATTTTGAGCAGGTTCTTGAATATATCAAGGGCTTTGGCGGAGATACTCTTGTGGAAAATGCCGAGCGGTTTTTGCTTCAATCGGGCTTATCTAAAGAGGCAATAGCAGCCATAAGGCAAAACGTTCTTGAATAATAAGTCAAATAAAAAAACCCCGTTTTTGTGAGAAATACGGGGTTTTTTGTTTGGTTTTATGAAAATGCGCCACCCTTTAAAACGGGGAGAACGGAGCTTTCTATAAGATAGTCTATCTGCTTTTCGCTCATTTGCTCAAATATCGCCTTAAGACCTAAAAAGTTCGTTATGCCCATAAGCATATAAGCGAGTGAGGTTGCGTCCTCAATTTTTATCTCCTCACCGCATCTTTCAAGGGCCTTGGCGTAGCTTTTTGCAAAGGAAACGTAATAGTCCTCAAACATCTCCTTTTCAACGGCAAGGCTGCCCCAGATGATGTTATATACGTTTGGGTTTTTAACGGCGTAGCAAATAAAGCATTTAACGCCCTCTTTTTCCGCCTCAAGCCTCGATTTGCTTTCTGCAATGCTCTCGGCAAGATTGCGGCGGATTTCAAGCTTGTATTTCTCCATAAGGTAGCGGTAAAGATCGGTTTTGCTGTTAAAATAAATATAAAACGTGCCAACCGCCGTGTTTGCCGCCTTGCATATATCGGTTATAGAGGTTTCAAAAAAGCCCTTGCTGGTAAACAGCACCTCTGCCGCCTCAACCAGGCGATGCATCTTGGCAAGCCCGAGCTTGGTTTTGGGCATGTTTACGCCTTTAACCTGATTGTTCAGTTCGCTCCGCTTCATGTTTAAGCCTCTCCTCGCGCTTTAAAGTTATTTTTAAAATATATAAATATTATACCATATTTTGCGTATATTTGCAAGTAAAGGTGAAAATTTTTTTCACTCGCCAAAAAATTATAGATAAAGGCAAAAGTTTTTTTCGATTTGGTATTGACAAATCGTAAATATATGATATAATATAACCGTAGAAAATATGAACATTATTCATATTTTAATGTTCAAAGGAGAAAAATTATGACTTTTAACGAATTGAAGGTAGGGCAGAAGGCCTCCGTTCAAAAGACCTTTACTGCGGCTGACGTTACGGCGTTTGCAGGCATCAGCTTGGACGTAAACCCCATTCACATGAGTGACGCTTATGCGAAGGAAACTGTTTTCGGCAAGAGAATCGTGCACGGAATTTTAACCTCCGGCCTGATCTCTGCAGTGCTTGCTAACAAGCTCCCCGGCCCGGGAACCATCTATCTCGGTCAGGAGCTTCGCTTTACCGCACCCGTTTTCCTTGGCGACGATATTACCGCAGAGGTTGAAATCGCGGAGATTCGTGAGGATAAGAAGATAATCAAGCTCAACACCACCTGCTACAATCAGGATGGAAAGGCAGTTATTACCGGCGTTGCAACCGTTAAATTCAACGGTTGAGTGGAGGAATTATGGCTAACTACAAATCAATTTTGTTTGAACAGATGATAAAGGACTTTGCCGAAACAGAGGTAAAGCCCCTTGCTCAGGAGATAGACGAAGAGGAGCGCTTCCCTGCCGAAACGGTTGAGAAGATGGCTAAGCTTGGTCTTTTTGGCATCGTCGTACCCAAGGAGTACGGCGGATGCGGCGGTGATTACCCCATGTATATTCAGGCCGTTGAGGAGCTTTCCAAGCACTGCGGCACCACGGGCGTAATTCTCTCTGCACACGTTTCCCTTTGCGCGGCACCTATTCTTGAGTTTGGCACCGAGGAGCAGAAGAGGAAATATTTGCCCGACCTCGCTACGGGCGCAAAGATCGGCGCGTTCGGCCTTACCGAGCCCAACGCCGGCACCGATGCGGGCAACCAGCAGACCGTTGCCGTTGAAATGGACGATCATTACGTTTTGAACGGCAGTAAAATATTTATAACCAACGGCGGATACGCTTCCACCTACGTTATTATCGCAGTTACCGGCAAAACCCCCAAGGGCGTTGAGATGACCGCGTTTATCGTTGAAAAGGGCTGGGAAGGCTTCTCCTTCGGCAAAAAGGAAAGGAAGATGGGTATCCGCGGCTCATCCACCTGCGAGCTTATTTTTGAGAACGTTAAGGTTCCCAAGGAAAATATGCTTGGCAAGCGCGGCGAAGGCTTTAAGATCGCTATGAAGACGCTTGACGGCGGCCGTATCGGTATTGCCGCACAGGCACTCGGCATTGCAGAGGGCGCATTCGATCTCACCGTGGCTTACGTTAAGAGCCGTAAGCAGTTTGGCAGACCTATCTCAGCCTGCCAGAACACTCAATTCGTGCTTGCAGACCTCGCAACCAGGATCGCGGCTTGCAGGGGCCTCGTTTACGTTGCTGCAAACGCAAAGCAGAACAAGCTGCCCACCCTGTCCGTAAATGCGGCACAGGCAAAGCTGTATGCTTCCGAAACGGCAATGGAGGTTACCACCAAGGCAGTTCAGCTGCACGGTGGCTACGGCTACACGCGCGAGTATGCAGTTGAAAGAATGATGCGCGATGCCAAGATCACCGAGATCTACGAGGGCACCAGCGAGGTTCAGCGCATGGTTATTTCAGGCGCTCTTCTGAAAAAGTGAGGGTTTAAATTATGAAGATTATAGTTTGTATAAAACAGGTTCCCAACACCACCGAGATCAAGATCGATCCCGTAACCAACACCTTAAAGCGTGACGGTGTTCCCAGCATCATCAACCCCGATGATAAGGCTGCTTTAGAGGCGGCTCTTCGCTTAAAGGCGCAGTGCGGTGCAGAAGTTGTTGCACTCACAATGGGCCCCCCTCAGGCTGAAAAGGCACTCAGAGAAACGCTCGCTATGGGCGCAGACGCAGCTTACCTTTTAACCGACCGCGCGTTCGCAGGCAGCGATACTCTCGCTACCTCAACCATCATCGCGGCTGCCGTTAAAAAGCTGGGTGCAGACGCCGTATTCTGCGGCAGGCAGGCAATCGACGGCGATACCGCACAGGTAGGCCCGCAGATCGCAGAGCATCTCGGCATCCCCCAGATAACCTACGCGCAGGATGTTGAATATTGTGAGAAAAAGGGCACTTTGCGTATTAAAAGGCAGTTTGAGGATCGCTATCAGACCTTGGAGGTCAGCGGGCTTTGCCTCATAACCGTTCTCTCCTCGTACGCAAAGCCCAGATATATGAACGTTTGGGATATAGTTAGTCAGGATGAGAAGGAGATAGGAATTCTTACCTTTGCAGACCTTGAGATCAACCCCGCGGAAATAGGTCTTGGCGGCTCGCCCACCAAGGTTAAATCCACCGCAACCAAGCAGTTTGATAAAACTATCGAAACGCTTGAGCTCGATGCAGAGCAGGCCGCAAACGCAATTGTGGAAGCTCTCAAGCAGAAACATCTCATATAGTAGGAGGCAAAGAAAATGGCTAAAAATATTTGGGTATTTTGTGAACAGCGCGACGGTGAGATTCAGAGCGTAGCATTTGAGCTACTCGGCGTTGCAAGGGAGCTTGCCGCTAAAACCGGCGAAAAGGTTGGCGCACTTCTTTTGGGAAGCGGCGTAGAAAAAAAGGCAAAGGATCTCGTTGCTTTCGGTGCAGACGAGGTTTACGTTGTTGACGATAAAAACCTCGGCTACTACGTTACCGAGCCCTACGCGCAGGCAGTATATAGCCTCGTTAAGGAATACGAGCCTAACGTTCTTCTCTTTGGCGCAACAAGCATCGGCAGGGATCTCGCTCCCCGTCTTTCGGCGCGCCTTAAAACCGGCCTTACCGCCGATTGCACCAAGCTTGAAAACGACGAGGACGGCAATTTGTTTATGACAAGACCTGCTTTCGGCGGCAACCTGTTTGCTACCATCGTTTGTCCTAACCACCGCCCGCAGATGTCCACCGTTCGTCCCGGCGTTATGCAGAAATTAGAGCCCGACTATGCAAGGAAGGGCGAGGTTATAAATAAGACCGTTAAGTTCGACGCTTCCAAGTTCGCCGTTAAGGTGGTGGAAGAGGTTATGGAAACCCAGAGCGTTGATAAGATTGAGGACGCTAACATCCTCGTATCCTGCGGCCGTGGCGTTAAGGACGTTGCACCCGCATTTGAGTTTGCAACCAAGGTTAAGGGCACTGTTTCGTCCTCGCGTGCACTCGTAGACGCAGGCATTATGGAGCAGCCCAGGCAGGTTGGTCAAACGGGTAAAACCGTTCGTCCGCAGGCGTATATCGCGTTCGGCATAAGCGGCGCTATCCAGCACCTTGCAGGTATGGAGGAGTCGGAATTCATTATCGCAGTCAACACCGATAAGGGCGCACCCATCTTCAAGGTTGCAAACCTCGGTATAGTTGCAGATGCACAGGCCGTTCTCAAGCAGCTTAACAAAATTTTATAAAAACCCCCTAAAACACACGTTATCTAATAAAAAGGAGTGAAAATCCAAATGGTATATATCGTAGGCGCAAAGAGAAGCGCAATAGGTTCAATGCTCGGCTCTCTCAAGGACGCTTCCGCCACGGCACTCGGCGCGCACGTTTTAAAGGCTGCGCTCGAGCAGGCAAAGGTAAACCCTGCCGATCTTGACGAGGTTGTCGTTGGCAACGTTCTTCCGGCAGGCGTAAAGCAGGGCCCTGCAAGGCAGGTTGCAATAGGTGCAGGCGTACCCGTTGAGGTGCCCGCGTACTCTTTAAATATGGTTTGCGGCAGTGGCATGAAGGCCGTTATGAACGCTGCAACCGCTATCGCTGCGGGCAGGGCTGATCTCGTTGCAGCAGGCGGCACGGAAATTATGAGCGGCGCGCCGTATCTTATTCCCGGCAAAACGAGGAGCGGCTATAAAATGGGCGAAATGCAGGTGGCAGACCACATGATTTTGGACTCGCTTACCGATGCTTTCGGCAATATGCACATGGGTATCACGGCTGAAAACGTTGCCGAAAGATACGGAATAACCCGCGAAATGCAGGATGTTTTTGCCATCAATTCTCAAACCAAGGCTGCTGCTGCACAGGATGCGGGCAAGTTTAAGGATGAGATAGTTCCCTTCACCGTCAAGGCGGGCAAAAAGGAATTCGTGTTTGATAGCGACGAATATATTAACCGCACCACAAGCCTGGAAAAGCTCGCAACCCTTCGCCCTGCGTTCAAGGCAGGCGGAACGGTTACTGCGGGCAACTCGTCCGGCATTAACGACGGTGCAAGCTTCCTTATCCTTGCAAGCGAAAAGGCTGTTGAAAAATACGGTCTTGAGCCCATCGCAGAGCTCGTTGGCTTCGGTCAGGGCGGCGTAGAGCCTGACGTAATGGGCCTCGGTCCCGTTCCCGCTGTGGCTGCCGCACTTAAGGATGCCGGCATGACTCTTGCGGAGATGGAGGTTCTTGAGCTTAACGAGGCGTTTGCCGCACAGTCACTCGGCGTTGTAAAGCTCCTTTCCGAGCAGCACGGCGTAAGCGAGGAGGATATCCTTGCAAAGTGCAACGTAAACGGCGGTGCTATCGCTCTCGGTCACCCCGTTGGCGCAAGCGGAAACAGAATTATAGTAACCCTCCTGTACGAGCTTTTGCACAGCGGTAAGAAATACGGCCTCGCATCCCTCTGCATAGGCGGCGGAATGGGTACGGCTGTTGTCGTTAAAAATTTGAAATAAGGAGAAAAAATTATTATGAGATTAGAAAATAAAGTTGCAGTAGTAACCGGAGCAGCAAAGGGCCTCGGCGGCGAAATGGCTAAATTATTCGCGAAAGAGGGGGCTAAAGTTATCGCCCTCGATCTCGGCGAGCTCACTTATGAGTGCGAAAACGTTGAGTACTATAAGCTCAACGTTGCAGATGCAGAGGCTTGCAAGGTGTTCTTTGATTACGCAAAGGAAAAATACGGCAAGATCGATATCCTCGTTAACAACGCAGGCATCACTCGCGACGCTATGACCAGAAAGATGACCGATGAAATGTGGGATCTCGTTATCTCCGTTAACCTCAAGGGCGTGTTCAACCTCACCCGCTACGTTGGCCCCTTCATGGAAGAAATGGGCGGCGGCAGCATCATCAACATCGCTTCCGTTGTTGGCGAGTACGGCAACATCGGTCAGGCTAACTACTCCGCATCCAAGGCAGGCGTTATGGGCCTCACCAAAACCTGGGCAAAGGAATTTGCAAGAAAGGGCGTTCCCGTTCGCGTAAACGCCATCGCACCCGGCTATATCATGACCGATATGATGAACACCGTTCCCGAGGATCTCTTGCAGAAATTTGCTTCCCTCACCATGCTTGGCCGTCTCGGTCAGCCCGAGGAAATCGCAAAAGCCGCACTCTTCCTTGCCTCTGACGACGCTTCTTACGTAACGGGACATATACTCTCTGTAAACGGCGGTATGCGTCTTTAAGCTTTGCTTTTATCCGTTTATACATCGTCGTTACGTCATAATTTCGATCTCGATGAACTAATTGTTCTATCTCGTCCGAAATTTTTTGTAACGCGCGTCTAAACGGCAAAATCAAAGCTTAAGTTGGTCTATCTCGTCCGTCGCTACTCGGTTTTCTTGTCTGACGGGCAAAATCAAAGCTTACGGTGGTTTTATCCGTTTATACATCGACGTTGCGTCTAAATTTCGATCTCGATGAACTAATTGTTCTATCTCGTCCGAAATTTTTTGTAACGCGCGTCTAAACGGCAAAATCAAAGCTTGTTTGAGTGAGGGTTAAAAAGAAAAATCAAATGGCGTTTTGGGGCAGAAGTGCCCTAAAACGCATAAAAACGGCATATTTTTTGTCGAAAATATATTATAATAAGGAGAAAAATACTATGGTCAACGTAGGTATAGTGGGCGTTGGAACTTATTTGCCCAAAAAGATAATGACTGCAAAGGAGATTTCCGAAGCCACCGGTGGCGTTTGGAGTGAGGATGCAGTAATAAACAAGCTTGGCATCAAGCAGAAGTACATGCCCTCCGCTGAGGCTTGCGACGGCACCCAGGAGATGGGAGCACTCGCCGCTTTGGAGTGCTTGAAGAACACCGGCGTAGATCCCCTGGAGATCGACGTTATCC
Organism: Clostridia bacterium; assembly: GCA_017501205.1. Taxonomy (GTDB): domain Bacteria; phylum Bacillota; class Clostridia; order Christensenellales; family Borkfalkiaceae; genus RGIG3732. The sequence continues at coordinate 11,221 of JAFVXM010000105.1, read as the reverse complement.
TCTGCATAACCGAGGAGTGGAAGGAATATCCCTTAACCACGTCCGCATGCTACGTGCAGGATAGAATCGGCGCGAAGAACGCATGGGGCATTGACGTTCAGAACCGTTGCTGCACGGCAGTTTCGGCTATGAAGCTTGCAAAGGATATGCTCATCGCGGATGACGAGATCAACACCGTTCTCGTTTGCGGCGGATACCGCAACTGCGATATGATCGACTACACCGACAGCGGCGTTTCGTTCATGTTCAACCTCGGTGCAGGCGGCGGCGCCATCCTCTTAAAGAAGAACTATGGCAAAAACCTTCTTCTCGGCACGCATCTTATGTCCGATGGCTCCGTTGTTCACACCTGCGGAACCAAGGTTGGCGGCATCAACGAGCCCGTAACGGCTGAAAACGTTGGCGAATTCGGTAAGCTCCGCCTTATGGATTCCCCCAAGATGAAGGGCCTTCTCAACACCGTATCTATGCCTAACTGGTATCACTGTATAGACGAGGCACTCCGCAAGTCCGGCAAGACTCGTGAGGAGATCGATTATCTCGCAATCCTTCACATCAAGCGCTCCGGCCACAAGGGTATGCTTGCAGACCTCGGCCTGAGTGAGGATCAGACCATTTATCTCGAGGATTACGGCCACATCGGTCAGATAGACCAGATTCTTTCCCTTGAGCTTGCTCTTAAGGAAGGCAAGGTTAAGCCGGGCAGCACCGTTTGTATGATAGCTGCGGGCATCGGCTACACCTGGGCTGCAAACATTATTCAGTGGGGTTAATATTTTATGACGTACCTCTTAAACACACTGTTCGCAACGCTCGTTCCCATGTGTGTTACTGCGATGGTCACAATGGCCATCACGCTCATATTTAAAACGTCGTCTACCACCAACTTCGCTCAAGGTGTAATCTCCGCGTTTGGTGCGTACTTCGTTTCCTACTTTATGGGCGAAAAGGTTGGCTTATCCATTTGGATAGCCATGCCGATAGGTGTTATTGCTTCCACGCTGGTTGCCGTTCTTATCGACGTTGGTATATTCAGGAGAGGGCGTTACGTAAACGCCGTAGGCAAGCAGATAATCACCATGGGCCTTATATCAATAATAGTAAGCGTTATCCCGATGATATTCGGTATGACGCAGCCCTCCATCAACAAATTCGTAAGCGGAAACGTGCAGTTCAAGGGCGCACTTGAGGGCTTGGTTGTAACAAACAACGCACTCACTTGCGTGGGTATAACCGTTGCCGTTCTCGGCGTTATATTCATCCTTCTCCGCTTCTCCAAGTGGGGGCTTACGGTTAGGGCAACGGCATCTAACGAGTACGTTGCCGGAATGATGGGCATAAACACACACGTAGTAACAGCTATCACCTGGGGGCTTGCAGGCGCACTCGGCGCACTTGCGGCAACCATGCTTGCGAGCGAAAACGCATCGATCAGCGTATACTTCATGACCAACTATCAGGTTTACGCATTTCTTGCCGGTATACTCGGCGGCTTTGCAACCTTTTACGGGCCGGTTATCGCAGGCGTTGCGATACCGCTCATAAACGGCCTCGTTATCTGGGCGCTCAATATGCTTGGGCTTTCGGAGTACTCCGGATGGTCAATGGTTATCGTTTACGCTATCGCGCTGATCATCATATTCTTTAAACCGCAGGGCTTGTTTGGCAAGCGCATTGCAAAGAAGGTGTGATCATGGATAAGCTACTCACTAATAAATACGGCGTTAAGGGAGCCGTTCAAAGGGCTGATGCAAAGCTCACCCTCGCACTTAGAAAAACCGTTTCTAATCCGTTGCTTCATTATCTCATTTTTGGCGTGATAATGTGCGTTATAGGCTACATTGCCAAGCAAAACACCGGTGTTATCCCGTACTCATGGGAGTCCGGTCTTGCAAGGACGTTCGCCTATTCCATAGCATCCGTTGGCTTCTGCTTGCTGATGGGCTATTCGGGGCTTGCCTCGCTTGGCACGGGCGGCTTTATAGGCATCGGCACCTACGCTATGTACTATATCATGGGCGTTCTGGATCTGCCGTTTGCGCTTGCGGTTGTGGTTGCAATTGCGATAGCTGCACTCGTCGGCATAATAGTAGGCTTCATCTCGCTGAGGATAGAGGGCATTTACCTCGTTATTCTAACGCTCGGTCTTTCGGAGATACTCCGCCAGATCTACGTGGCAGTTGAGGATAACATCAGTATTTCCCGCTTTAGGGTGTTTATTGAAACGATCACCACAAGGTCGGTAACCATCTACTACGTAATGGTAGCCCTCATTATAGTAATGATAGTAACCACAAATCTCATCAACAGCCCCACGGGCAGGGCGATGCTCGCAATGAAGAACAGCACCTCTGCTGCACAAGCAATGGGCATAAGCCTTATTAAATACCGTCTGCTCGCGTTCGTGCTCTGCACCGTTTACGCGGCACTTTCGGGCGTTATGTATATGGTAACCACCAGGAGCGTTATGGCGAGTGATGCCAACGGCACCTACGCGCTCATAACCTCGCTCAACATACTGGCGGCGGTAATAATAGGCGGCTACAAATCCGTTTGGGGAGCGGTGTTCGGCACGTTTATAATGTACGGCTTGCAAACCACCCTTTTGCAGCAGGTTAACTTTCTTGCTGATAACCCCATAATCATAACCTTCTTCTCGGGTATCCTCGTTATAGTTGTAGTTATGTTCTTCCCCGGCGGCGTTGCACAGCTTCTCGTTGAGCTAAAGGGGCTTATCAAAAAGCTTATAAAGAAAATAAGGGAGGGCAGATATGGAAAAGACCTCGGTTAAAACAAGCCCTCGCGTTCAGAAAAAGCTTATTCAAGCAAGGCAGAGCATAAACTGGATAAAGGCAGAGCTGGAATCCTTGCCCGAGCTTTACGAGGGCAAAAAGCAGGCAAAGCTCGCTCGCTTTAAAAACAAGCTTAACAAGCAGCTCTCGTCCGCGGCGTTCAAGGCGTGTGACAAGGGCGAATATTACGACGGCGTTATCGACTCCAAGCTGATGCGCTACGACGTAAAGAAATATATGGCTCACCGCGCACTCAATCACGGCACGGCAAAGCGCATTTTCGGCACTGTAAAGCTCGGCCAAAGCTACGATGAGATTCTCAGCGAGCAATACGCCAAGTATCAGCAGCTAAACGCTGCAAGAGCAGAGTATAAAGGCAAATTAACTGAGAAAAAGGCGGCTTTTGTTGAAAAACACGGCGCTGCAGACGCCACGGAATACAACGCGCTTATTGCTAAAAAGCAAGCCGAGTACGATGAGTACGAGGCAAAGCTCACCGCTGCTTACGGCGCGGCTATGTCAGAGAAGGCTGAAAAGCTAAGCCAAAAGCTCAAGGGCTACGAGTCGCTCACCGAGCAGCTCTCGGCTAAAACGGCAGGCGGGCTAAAGCTTGAGGAAGACGTTCTCCTTTCCGTGAGAGATCTCAAGATGTACTTCGGCGGTCTTAAGGCGGTAGACGGGCTCAGCTTTGACGTAAAGAAAGGCGAGATATTCGGTCTTATCGGCCCCAACGGCGCAGGTAAAACCACGGTATTCAACTGCATAACCCGCTTTTACGATGCAACCGGCGGCGATATGTATTTTGAAAACAAGTACGGCGAAGTTGTCGATATGCGCTCGTTTAAGGTGCACGACGTAATCCTTCAGGGCATTTCCCGTACCTTCCAGAACGTTGAGCTTATAAAGGAAATTTCGGTTGTAGACAATCTTTTGGTTGCTTGCACGCGCGAGTACAAAACGGGCATTATAGGTCAGGCGTTAGGGCTTCCCTCCCTCAAAAAGGAAGAAAAGCTTCTCCGCGCAAAGGCAATGAAGATACTCAAATTTATGGGCATAGAGAGCTACGCGGCTTGGTATGCAATGGGGCTTCCCTACGGTATACTTAAAAAGGTTGAGATCGCCCGCGCGCTCATGTGCGATGCAAAGCTCATCATCATGGATGAGCCCGCAGCAGGCCTTAACGATAGCGAAACAGCCGATCTCACGCGCACTATCCGCAGGATACGCGATGAATTCGGCGTTACCATTTTGCTTGTTGAGCACGATATGTCCCTCGTTATGAACGTGTGCGATACGGTATGTGCCATCTCGTTTGGCAGAATGCTCGCAATCGGCACGACTGACGAGATCAAGAAGAATAAGGCTGTTCAGGAGGCTTACCTCGGCGTTGACGAGGATGAAGAAGCACAGCCGCAAGAGGAGGCAGAGGGCAATGAGTGAAATATTAAAGCTTAACGGCGTTAAGATGAGCTACGGCCCTATTGCCGCACTGAAGGGTGTGGACCTTTCGGTAGGAGAGGGGCAGATAGTAGCCCTGCTCGGCGCGAACGGCGCAGGAAAGACCACCACGCTAAAGGTAATATCCGGCTTGCTAAAGCCCACAGCCGGCGAAATAATCTTCAATGGCAAAAACATAGCAGGCAAGCAGGCGTACAAGATAGCAAAGGCAGGCATAATGCAGTCGCCCGAGGGCAGGCACGTTCTCGTTGGCCTCACGGTTGAGGAGAATCTCCGCGTGGGCGGCTATCAGGTTTCAAAGGCACAGCTTCAGGAAAACTTCAAGAGGGTTTACGAGCTGTTCCCCCGCTTAAAGGAGAGGGCAAAGCAGCAATCCAGCACCCTATCCGGCGGAGAGCAGCAGATGCTCGCCATAGGCCGCGCGCTTATGGGCAGCCCCAAGATCCTTCTGTTGGATGAGCCCTCGCTCGGTCTTGCTCCCTTGCTCATCAAGGAGATATTCAAAACGCTTGAGAAGATCAAGGAAGAGGGTACTACAATCCTCATCGTAGAGCAAAACGCACTTGCAACGCTTAAGATTGCCGATTACGCTTACGTTTTAGAGCTTGGCAAAATAAGCATGCACGGAAAAGCAGAGGACCTCATGCGCGATAAGCGCCTCGTGGAATCCTATCTTGGCGGTTAACCCCCTAAAACGCGCATTAACGGAAAAAAATTAAACGATAAACCTCATTCGTGAGAAAATGAGTTATTTTAAAAAATATTTTAAGGAGAAAAAAAATGAAAAAATTCAGAAACATCATCGTAGCCCTCGCGCTCGTTGTGGCTCTTGCAAGCTTCACTGCTTGTAACGGTGTTAAGGAAGACGTTCTTCTCGATACCACCACTAAGGTTTATAGCGGCGACGTTCTCTACGTAGGTAACACCGCAAGTGTTTCCGGCGGTCACGAAACCATCGGTAAGCCCTTCAACGTTGGTATCAACGCAGCTTTCGCAGCTTGGAACGCAACCCGTGGCGATAAGTACACCGTTGCTCTCAAGACCTATGACGATGCCGGCAACGCATCCAACAGCGTTACCCTTACCGAGAAGCTCATCTATGAAGATGACGTATTCGCAATCGTAGGTAACTACGGCTCCACTCAGGTTGCTCAGAACCTCGACGTTATCAAGGAAGCACAGGTTCCCATGGTATACGCAGCAGCCGGTAACAGCGTTCTTCTCAACGAGGATGCTGATACTTGGTCTGAAAGATGTATTTTCCCCGTTCAGCCCCTCTCCAACACCGAGGGCAGAATGCTCTACGCTCGCGCAGTAGCTCCTGAAGCTATTGATCCCGCTACCTTCGCTATGACCGGCGGTCTTGGCGGAACCAAGGTTGGCGTTATCAGCGACTCTTCCGAGGCATCCATCCAGATGACCGAGGGCGTTAAGGCACAGGCAGGCAAGAAGGCAGAGGTTAGCTACCAGTCTTCCGCAACCGCAGGTGACTTCTCCGCAGCAGCTACCGCTATTAAGAACGCAGGCTGTGACGTCGTTATCGTTACCGTTGTTGGCGCACAGTTTACCGCAGCTCTCAAGGCACTTGTAAACGCAGGCGTTACCGGTAAGGTAATCACCACTTACAACAACTCTTCCGCAACCGTATTTAACGGTGCAAACACCCTTATGCTCGATGAGTACGTAGCAGTATTCGGCGCACTCACCATTTACGCTCAGGGTTGGCTTGATATTTCCTCTCTCACCTACGTTTACGACGCAGACGCTGACGGCGTAGTTGAAAGCGGCTCCTACCTCGCTTACACCTACAAGGCTCTTTACGAATCCATGAGCACTCCGGAAAAACCTGTTGTTTACACCGGTGTTGCAGGCTTCAACGAAGAATACTGGGCAGTTGCAGAGGATCTCTTTGATTACTGCATGGCTAACGGCATGGTAAACGACGCTCTCGTTATGAGCTCCAACTCCTTCGCTCTCGCCGGCTACATCGCTGGTAATATGTTCTGCCAGGGTCTTGATAAGCTCGAAGCAGCAGGCAAGACCTTAACCCGTCAGAACTACATCGAGGTTATGGAAAACAACGAGTTCAAGGTATCTATGGGCGGCATGATCGACTATAAGGATGGCATCCGCGCAGGCGTTCAGCAGTTCTCGCTCAGCTCCATTTTCGATGCATACACCATCAACGGCGGTATCTACCACAGTGCAGCAGCTGCTACCGTTCAGCCCCTTACTTCTTTGTCCGCATTTTTGAACAAATAAGCAATTTATCTTTGAGGCTTTAAGCGGCGAAATTTATTTCTCACGAATGATATCGATCGTAGCTTAAAGCATTGTTTGGTTGGGTGCGGCCGCCCGCGTAAGGCAGGCGGCCGTGCTCAAAACAGTATAAAAACTTGCTCAAAACAATATAAAAACGGCGCGTTTAAAGTGTGCCAAAAAACTTAAAGCAAAACACAAAAACCGCGTATAACACGCAAAAACCGACCAAAAATTTGAAAAATCGGCGCTCGCGCCTATATAATATAAGGAGAAAACAATGGGAAAATATATCACGATCAACGAAGCACTCGGCATGGTAAAAACGGGCGATTATATCGTAACCGGTCTTGGCGCAGCAGAGGGCAGAGAGTTTATGACCAACCTGCACACCGTTGCAGATAAGGTTAAAAACGTTAAGGTTACAAACTGCCTGCCTATGGGCAATTACGAGTTTTTTGCAAACCCCGAATATAAGGATAGCTTTGTTTGCGAAAGCTGGTTTTACACGCCCGGCCTTCGCAAGGCACAGCCTAACGGCAACGTAAGCTTTATTCCCAATCACCTGCACCTCGCGGCAACAAAAAGGCTTCACTACCGCGAGCCCGATATCTACGTTGGCATCGCGTCACTTCCCGATAAGCACGGCTTCGTGTCCCTTTCGCTCAGCAACACCTATGAGATGAGGATGATCGAAAAGGCTAAAACCGTTATTTTAGAGGTAAACCCCAACGTTCCCAGAACGTTTGGCGACGTTCAGCTGCACGTTGATAACGTCGATTACCTCGTAGAATGCGATTACGCAGTTCCCGAGCTTGCAGACGCAGTTCCCAACGAAAAGGACCTTGCAATCGGCAAGCTCATAGCAGATATGATAAACGATGGAGACTGTATTCAGCTTGGCATCGGCGGTATCCCCAACGCAGTTGCGGAGAGCCTCATGGGCAAAAAGGATCTTGGCATCCATACCGAAATGCTCACCTCCGGCATGGTTAAGCTTGCAAAGGCAGGCGTAATCACCGGCAAGTGCAAGCAGACTCATAAGGGCAAAATGGTTGCAGCGTTTGCAATGGGCACCAAGGAGCTTTACGATTTTATTGACGATAACCCCTCCGTTGCAATTATGGACGGCGCGTACGTAAACGATCCTTACACCATCGCTCAGAACGACAATCAGGTGTCCATCAACACCACGATAGAGGTTGATATTACCGGTCAGTGCTGCTCGGAGAGCATCGGCTCAAAGCAGTTCTCGGGCACGGGCGGTCAGTCGGATACGGCAGTTGGCGCACAAAAATCCAAAAACGGCCGCTCCATCATCGCGCTTTACTCCACCGCAATGGTTAAAAACCCCGTTACGGGCGAGAGAGAGGAAACCTCCAAGATCGTTTGCCAGCTTAAGTCGGGCGCAGCCGTTTCCCTTTCCAGAAACGACGTTGATTGGCTTGTTACCGAGTATGGCGCAGTAGACCTTCGCGGAACGGGCCTTGCTGAAAGGGCAGAGCTGATTATTTCCGTGGCACACCCCAAATTCAGAGAGGAGATCAGGAAAGAGGCTGTCGCACTTGGCATTCTCGCATAACGGCGGATCATGGCAGAGTTTAACATTAACGGTAAAACCGTATATTACGAGGTGCACGGCAAGTCCGGCCCCGCTATAATAATTTTAAACGGAATAATGATGTCCACGGCAAGCTGGAAGCCCTTTATCAGGGATTTCTCGCGAAATAACGTGGTTGTGCTTGTGGATTTTTTTGATCAGGGCAAGAGCCAAACGCTCACCGAGCCCTACGATCACTCCGTTCAGGTTGAGCTGCTCGATGAGCTTATCGAGCGCCTCTGGATCAACGAGGCAACGGTTATGGGCATATCCTACGGCGGCGAGATCGCCCTGCAGTACGCCCTTGCTCATCCCAACAGGGTTACCAAGCTTATCCTTGCAAACACCTGCGCGAGGACGTCGCCATGGCTCAAAAAGATTGGCGACGGCTGGAACGAGGTTGCAAAAACGGGCAACGGCTACGCTTACTATCTCACCACCATCCCCGTTATATATTCAACCGAATTCTTTATCCGCAGGGCAGAGTGGATGGAGGGGAGAGAGGCGTATCTCACAGAATACTTCTCCAATAAAGAGGTGCTTGAGCGCCTTATCCGCCTGACCGATAGCTCCGTTGGGTACGACGTTACCTCCAGGCTTGGCGAAATAACCTGCCCCACGCTCGTCATATCTGCATCAGAGGATGGGCTTGTTCCCTCCACAGAGCAGCAGATTTTGGCAGATGGCATAAAGAACAGCGTGTACGTAACCATTAACGGCAGCGGCCACGCAAGCATGTATGAAAGCCCCTTGGCATTTGCTTCGCTCGTGCTTGGCTTTGCAAACCTCTACGATGAGGGTATAAATATTTAAAGGTGATTTTATGGAAAAGAAATATATAAATGCAAACGGTGAAACGCTCGCGTATCTGGATGAAGGTCAGGGCGAGGTTGTGGTTCTCATCCACGGCAATATGTCCTCATCAGTTCACTATTACCCCCTTATATCGCGCATTAAAGGCAATTTCAGGTGCATTGCTCCCGATCTTCGCGGATTTGGTGACAGCACTTATAACAACCGCTTCTCCTCGCTTGAGGAGCTTGCGGACGACGTAAACGCCCTCATGGATGCACTCGGCATCGAAAGCGCGTATATCGTTGGCTGGTCCACGGGCGGCGGCATCGGCTTGAAGCTCGCTGCAAAGTACCCCAAAAAGGTTAAAAAGTATTTCAGCATAGAGGGTGCCGGCTACAAGGGCTATCCCATTTACGTTAAGGAAAACTTTAAATCCACCGGCAAGGCTTACGAGAGTAAGGAGGCAATGGCTGCCGATCCCATGCAGGTTGGCCCGATGCTCAAGATTTTTGAAAAGAAGGATGCGGTTGCAATGTCATCCGTTTGGGATGCCACTATTTACACGGTTAATAAGCCCGATAAGCTCGATAACGAGCTGTGGATAGCAGAAACGCTCAAGCAGCGCAACCTCGTTGATCTGGACTGGGCGCTTGCAACCTTCAATATGTCCGATGAATTTACCGCTTACGGCAAGGGCGATGGCTCTATTTCTGCCGTAACCTGCCCCGTTGCGTTTACGCTTGGGGAGAAGGATATAGTCGTTCCCGATTATATGGTAATGGATAATTATAACGTCCTTAGGGAAAGGGCAACGCTCTATCCTTATGAAAACTGCGGTCACTCGCCTATGGTCGATTGTCCCGACCGCGTCGCTTCTGACGTAATAGCATTTTTCAAGGCATAACTTTAGCTCACTCAACGCAAAATTAGTGTTTTTCTCAATAGAAAAAGGCGGCAGGAGAGATACTCCAACCGTCTTTTTCTCTTTGCACAAAAATAAAAAAGTGCCCTTTATCGCGCATTATCGGCGTTTTTTGAGGCGCAGCTTGGCATAAAAGACAAAAAGTGGGGCAAAATTATAGGAAGGGCTAATGCCTGAAAGGAGGTAATTATGTCTCAAAGGGTAGAGATCAGCGGAGTGTCGACCTCGGCACTTCCAAAAATGGATGCAAAGCGAAGCAGAGAGCTTTTGGAGCGCATCAAGCAGGGCGACGAAGCGGCGAGAGAGGAGTTCATCACGGGCAATATTCGGCTCGTGCTGTCGGTTGCGGGGCGGTTTTCAACGAGGCGCGCCTCGGGTGACGACGTGTTTCAGGCAGGTTGCGTGGGGCTTATAAAGGCGATAGATAACTTTGATCTCAGCGTTGGCGTGCGCTTTTCCACCTACGCCGTACCCATGATAATCGGCGAAATAAAGCGCTTTTTGCGTGGCGGAAACTCGCTGAGGGTTGCGCGCAGCATACGCGACGCCGCATACCGCATTTTGAAAGCGCGCGAGGCTATTGAGGCGGAGGACAGAGAGGCCACCACCGATGAGATAGCGCGGCGGCTTAACATTACCGAGCGCGACGTGGTTTACGCGCTGGATGCCATTTCCGACCACGTTTCTCTGTACGATCCCGCCTTCAATAAGGAGGGCGATACCCTGCTCGTTATGGATCAGATAGGCGATGAGCGCAACACGGAGGAGAACTGGACGGAGCACGTGGCGCTCGCCTCTGCAATGGAAACGCTTGGCGAGAGGGAGCGCAATATTCTCTATTTAAGGTACTACGAGGGCAAAACGCAAACGGAAATCTCCAAAAGCGTGGGGCTATCGCAGGCGCAGGTTTCGCGGCTGGAAAAAACGGCGCTTGCATCCGTCCGCCACGGCTTATCGTAATTTATTTGAGGCGTATCCTTTAAAAAAACCCCGTATTTCGCGTGAAATACGGGGTTTTTGTTATAGGCAATCACCATTTAACGGGCTTGCCGAATTGATCGTAGTGCCAAAAGCTTCCTTCAATCAGCGGTTGTGTTTCGCTAAAGTAACAAACCTCGGCAACGTCGTAAAGCTCAATGTCCTTTAAGCTTGGGTTTTTGTCGCACATATCGCTCCATTGCTTGGGCGTTCCGCGGAAGAAAACGTACTCAAAATCGGCAAGGTCGATGCGAGCATTTGCACCATACAAAAGCCCAAACGGATTGTCAACACGTTCAAGAGTGGTGGGCAGTATCGCATACTTTAGGGGTTTTGAGAACAAAGCACCTTGCCCTATTTCCCTGACGCCTTCGGGCACGTCTATCTCGGTAAGAAGTGTATTGTAAAAAGCGTTGC
>JAFVXM010000104.1 GCA_017501205.1 Clostridia bacterium | reverse complement strand
TATAATAAATAATATATTCACGTGATAAATATACCTATGTATTATACACTATAACATAAAAATAATCAATCATTTTTCGGTTTTTATAAATAATTTTGCAAAAAAATTTTTTGAAATAATAAGGAGTACAAAATGGAAAAATTCTCACTGTTTCCGTCGTTTTCAGTGTCTTCCACCCCAAAAGAAGCCACGTCCGCAGCCGACTGCGCCTTTGAACAAATCGCCACAGAAAAAGACCTTTGCAGCGATTTAAAGGAAAAAGCCCCCGATATCGCGCAGGAATCGCCTGTTATCGAGCCAAATACCGGCGGCAACCTACAGGAAAACACCCGGACAGAGGACGCTCACAGCTCAAACAGCGCCCAAACGGCGGCTTCAGACGCACTCTCAAGCCTTTTACGGGCGCACGAGCAGGCGGCAAAACGCATACGAAACGGCCACCGACAAGAAAGATAGCAAAGAAAAGCCGCGTTTTTCTCACATAAACGCGGCTTTTTATTACTTATCCTCTTTTATCGTTATTTTGTATATTTCGTTCTTCGGTACGCCGCGCTCCTTTGCAACGAGCTTCACGGCTTCCTTTTTATCCATGCCTTTTTCAAGATACATCATAAGATGCTCCTCTGCCGTCATATCGCTTGTCTGTTCTTCCTCTTCAGCGCCCTCAACGAGAATAACGTATTCTCCTCTCGGCTCGCCGGGGTATCCTTCCGATAAATTAAAGAACTCTACGCTCTCGTGAAGCTTGGTTATTTCACGAACAGCACACGCCTTCCTCTCGCCAAGCGAGGAGTAAAGCCGCTCCACAGTCTTAACTACGTCGTGCGGGGCGCAATAAAATATGAGCGTCATATCGAGATTTTTATATTTCGACAAAAGCTTGTCCCATTCCTTTGCTCTTTCGGGCAAAAAACCTATAAACGAAAAGCGCGAGGCGTCAAATCCGCTCAAAACAAGGGCGGGCACAAACGCGTTTGCGCCGGGGATAACGGTATATTCCAGGCCGTTTTCTATAAGAAGCCTCACCAGAACGTTGCCCGGATCAGAGATCACGGGTGTACCGGCATCGGTAATGAGGGCTACGTCCTTGCCCTCCTTCAAAAGGGCAACGAGCTTTTCTCCCTCCGCCCTCTCGTTAAATTTATGATAAGCGACGAGTGGCTTTTTTATGCCGTAAGCAGTAAGAAGCTTTAGCGAGTGCCTCGTGTCCTCGCAGGCAATAACGTCAACTGCGTTTAAAACCTCTATTGCTCGTTGCGATATATCCTTTAAATTGCCTATCGGCGTTGCCGTAAGATAGAGCATAATTCCTCCAAATCAATTGTTTTTGCGCGAAAAAGGCGGCTAATTTTCAAATGGCGCCTCTATTTTAAGCCCGGGCTTTCCCCCCTTAACAGCCTCTACGAACACGAGATACGGGATCTTGCCCTTTGCGCCTGCAAAGCACATGCGTTTGGGCTCAAGCTTGTTCGCCCTCATTTCACACAGCAGATCGGTAAGCCTATCCGCCCTGTGGCACATACACAGCCTTCCGCCGAATTTAAGCTTTTTTGCCGCAACCGAAACTATTTCGCCAAGCGTTATGCATACCTCGTGACGGGCGATCCTGCAGCTTTCACTCATATTGCCCTCACCCGATCCCACACGCTCATACGGCGGATTGCAAAGAACGAGAGAGAAAAACTCGTCCCACTCCTTGCCGATGCTCTGTACGGGTAGATTGTGCACAGTGAAGCTCTTATCAAGCCCGTTTAAAAGAACCGTTCTCTCGCTCATCTCAGCAAGCTCTTCCTGCAGCTCAAAAAGGTGCGTGCAAAAAACCACGCCCTTGTGCAGCGCGTAATAATGCAGCCCCACTATGCCGCTGCCCGAGCAAAAATCGGCAACCTTTTCGTTCTTCTTTGCCGATGCAAACCTCGTTAGCAAAACGGCGTCAGAGGTAAATCTATACAGCGCGTCGCTCTGCAATATTTTAAGCCCGTTTAATCCAAGCTCCTCAACGCGCTCGTTTTCCTTTAATTCAATTTGCTTCATTTTATCCGTTGGCTTTGCTATTAAAAAAGCACGGCTTATGCCGTGCTTTTCCCTTTTCGATTATTCTTCGCTGATTGCCGAAACAGGACACTGCTCTGCGCAAGCACCGCAAGAAATGCACTCGTCTGCATTGATGTTGTACTGGGTGTCGCCCTGAGCAATTGCGCCTACGGGGCACTGATCTGCACAAGCACCGCAAGAAATGCACTCGCTGCTAATTTTGAAAGCCATGATAAATTACCTCCGAAATATTTTTGGCAGGTTTTTACTGCCTTGTTTTCTTAATTATACCACATTATATTAAATTTGTTAAGCGTTTTTAATTTTTTTACTCCCTTATTTTTAGATTTTTGTTTTTTTATCCCCGTTTTTTATGCTCAAACCAAAAGAACAATCTTCTTTGTTGCACCAAAGAATTTCTCTAAACAACGTCTTAACTTGCTTGTTTCGTTGTTAATATTTCACATTTACACCGAAGGGCTCGATATTTTTCTGGGCTTTTTGGTAAATTGTGTTAATTTTTTTCATTTTTTCAAGTTTTTTTAAATTTTTTTAATTTTTT
>JAFVXM010000103.1 GCA_017501205.1 Clostridia bacterium | reverse complement strand
TTAAAGGTTAGAGAATCCTTAGAGGTTCAAACTATGAATATGGCAAAAAATGCCGCAAATCTCATAAAAAACAACGTTTTCTATTCAAACGGCGAGCCTGTTAAGGTGGTTATTGCAGATACGACGATAGGCCGCGTTGCAGAAGCAGCGGCGTGTGCGGACAAGTTTAAAAGGGAAGGCGTTGACATCACGCTTACCGTAACCCCCTGCTGGTGCTACGGCAGTGAAACGATGGATATGGACCCCATGACCATCAAGGCCGTTTGGGGCTTTAACGGAACAGAACGCCCGGGTGCCGTTTATTTGGCAGCAGTTCTTGCAGGGCACGCGCAGAAGGGCTTGCCGGCGTTCGGAATTTACGGCCACGACGTTCAGGATCTGGACGACACCTCTATCCCAAGTGACGTAGCGGAGAAGATTTTGCGCTTTGCCCGCTGTGCGGTTGCCGTTGCAACCATGCGCGGAAAGTCGTATTTGCAGATCGGTTCTATCTGCATGGGCATTGCAGGCTCAATCGTAAACGTGGAGCTGTTTGAGGAATACCTCGGCATGCGCGTTGAAAGTGTGGATGAGGTTGAGATCATCCGCAGGATGACGGAGGGTATATACGATGAGAAGGAATACCAAAAGGCGCTTGCCTGGATAAAGGCAAAATGCAATGCGGATTTTGATAAAAACCCCCTAAATCTCCAAAAAACGGCAGAGCAGAAGGAAAAGGACTGGGAGTTTACAGCCAAAATGGCGTGCATAATTAAGGATCTTTACAACGGCAACAGGAACCTTCCCGAGGGCGCGGAGGAGGAAATGGTTGGCCACAACGCAATAGCAGGCGGTTTCCAAGGGCAAAGACAATGGACGGATTTCTATCCCAACTGTGACTTCCCCGAGAGCATTTTGAACTCCTCGTTCGACTGGAACGGCGCAAGAGAGCCTTACGTTCTGGCAACCGAAAACGATACGTTAAACGGCGTATGTATGCTGTTCGGCAAGCTCTTGACCGGCAGGGCACAAATCTTTGCAGACGTAAGGACGTACTGGAGCGGAAGTGCCGTAAAACGCGTAACAAACTATGAAATTGAGGGTAAGGCCAAAGAGGCGGACGGCTTTATTCACCTTATAAATTCGGGCGCAGCGTGCGTGGACGCGTGCGGAGAGGCAAAGGACGAAAACGGCAATGCAGTGATGAAAAAGTGGTGGGAGATGACGGAAAAGGACATCGACGCCTGCATGAAGGCAACCACCTGGCCGTATGCCGATCTTGGATATTTCCGCGGCGGTGGATATTCCTCTCGCTTTGTAACAAAGGCGGAAATGCCCGTAACCATGATGAGACTCAATATGGTAAAGGGCTTGGGCCCCGTAATGCAGATTGCCGAGGGCTGGACGGTAGCACTCCCCGATGAGGTAACCGATAAACTTTGGAAGCGCACGGACTACACCTGGCCCTGCACTTGGTTTGCACCGAGAATAACGGGCAAGGGCGCGTTTACGTCCGCTTACGACGTAATGAATAACTGGGGTGCAAACCACGGCGCGATCTCTTACGGCCACATCGGCGCAGACGTAATAACCATGTGCTCAATGCTCCGCATCCCCGTTTGCATGCACAACGTAGAGGATAAGGACGTATACCGCCCGGCATCCTGGAACGCATTTGGTATGGATAAGGAAGGTCAGGACTACCGCGCCTGCGCGGCATACGGGCCCATGTATAAGAACATTAAATAACAAAAGACGATAATTAAAAACCCCGTATTTCTCACAAAATACGGGGTTTTTGTTTGTTTTAGGGCTACGGATAAATTCGTCGCCTCATATATTACGGTTGAAAAAGGAAAAATTTTTTTAATTAAATATTGAAAATAAGCCGAAATTTGAAACATGTTTAAAAATTTAAGTTGAAATGGGAAAAATATGTGATAAAATATATATATTCAATAAGATATTGTTTTTTTAAAGGAGAGCACTGTTAATTGTCGGTAACGGCTAACTGAACAGAAAAGCCCCTTAAAACGCACAAAAACAGGCAAAAACATAAAGCGGGTGGATTGTATGATTGAATATTTATATTTAGTTGGAGCGGTAATCTGTATCGGCGGGCAGTTTTCCCTATCAAAGCTTTATCAGGCAAAGGTAGGCAACAGCTTTTTTTCTTCAACCCTTTTTACCTGTGTGGCGAGCGCAATAGGTTGTTTGTTGCTGTTTGCTGTATGCGGGTTTAAGGTTGCGTTTAACGGCTTTTCAGTTTTACTGGCGGGGCTGCAGGCGTTGTGTGTTGCGCTTTATACCATTTTGGGAATGAGGATGATGTCAGTAGGCAGCGTCGCCGTATACACCATGTTTATAATGATGGGCGGCATGGTTATTCCCTTCTTTTACGGGGTGATATTTTTAGAAGAGCAGATTACCGTGTGGAAGATAGTGGGCATTGTTTTGCTCGTTGTGTCGTTGTTGCTTCCCGTGATGAAAAAGGGCGGGCAAAGGAGTAAAAATCAAGCATTGCTCATAATTTTGGGCGTAATTATATTTGTTCTAAACGGCTTTGTCGGCGTATTTACAAAAATGCACCAAATATCATATAAGGCAATACCCACCATGCAATTCAGCTTTTGGCAAAGCGGCGTTGCCACAATCATAACAATGCTCGTTCTTTTTGCTTACGTGCCCATAAAAAAAGATAGGCAATTTCTCAAGGCGGAAACGAAAAAATCGCTTTCCCTTTGGTGGATTGCATTGCTGTATGCAGCCATAAGTCGAAGCGGCGCGGTGTTGCAGCTTTTTGCTGCAAAAACGCTTGAGGCGAGCATTTTGTTCCCCGTAACCACGGGCGGCACTATGTTTGTTTCAACCGTGTTTGGGGCGATCTTCTTTAAGGAGAAGGTCGATGTGTTTTTGGCTATCGGCCTTGCTTTGGCGATAGCGTCTGCGGTGCTGTTTGTATTGTAAGAGTAAATTGTAAAAAAGAAAGCAAGGTGTAAAAGCCTTGCTTTTTGTGCGTTTTAGGGGGTATTTATATTTTTATGACGGAAGAAAGTTATTCTTTTATTTGCCTTTTAAGCTCTAAAACGTGTTCGCTTGGGGATTGCTCGGTAATTGACTTGAATACCTTTGAGAAATAAAGCGGATCGTTAAACCCGCACAGAAAGGCGATTTCCTTTATGCTCGAAAAGCCCTTGCTCATAAGCGAGCACGCGTTATTTATTCTAACGGTATTCAGGTATTCCTTAAAGGAAACGTTAAAGCTTTTTTTAAACAGGCTTGAAATATACTTGCCGTTATATGACAGTACTCTACACATACTCTCGAGAGATAGCGACGGATCGGTGAAGTTATCGTCTATATATTTTTTTATAATTTCAGCCGTTTGTGCCGTTTTGTTTTTTTCGGTTTTAAGCTCCTCACAGCGAGATGCTATTTTAGCAACGGTGCACAAGAACAGCCCTTCAGCATAGAGATCCGAAAGGTTTGCGCTCACGTTAATTCCGCCAAGCCAAAGCTCGCTGAGCTCAGTCAGGCCTTTAAAAACGCAGTTCTTATCACATAGGTTAAATTTATCCGCTGTGGATCTCGCCTTTTCGCCAAGGTAGCCTATATAGATAAACTTAAAATTATCTACCGATTGCAGGGAATACGGAGTTGAAGGGAAGCAAAAGAACACGTCGCCGGCGCTAAGCTCATACTTGCCGGTTTGAGTGTGCAAAATTCCCGTGCCCTCGGTTACGTAATGCATCCTGAAGAAAAGCAGCGTCTTCCATCCGTCAGAGGATTGCGGCTTGGTTTCGTAAACTAAATGCAAAATATGCAGATCGCCGTAATAGGTGTGGTTTGGAATAAACGTGCAAACGTTTTTATCAAGGTTGATCATAGTAAACGTATTATAAGGTTAAAGCTCAAATTTGTCAAGCGCAAAGTAACATTTTTGC
>JAFVXM010000102.1 GCA_017501205.1 Clostridia bacterium | reverse complement strand
GACCTTGATGGAAAAGAGGCCGTCTGCGGTAGTCTCGCCGTCGCCTATGCCGAGCTCCTCGACGAGCGCCTTCTCTATCGAGTCTGCGCCGTTCACGTGGCAGTTTGAGTATTTTTTCCTACTGTATCGACATAGTATCCTTTGCACCAAAATTCTCTATTCCGATACTTGAATTTGAGATTCCCCCACTGCTCATATATCATTAAGCTACTCTTTCCTTTGAGATACCCCACAAACGCCGACACACTCATTTTCGGGGGAATCTCAACCAACATATGTACGTGGTCTGGACATATTTCTGCCTCTATTATATTTACTCCTTTCCATTTGCACAATTCTCGTAGAATTGCTCCTATCTCTCTTCCTTTTGCCCCAAACATTGTTTTTCTACGATATTTCGGCGCAAACACAATATGATACTTGCAATTCCACTTCGAATGTGCTAAACTATGTATGTCATTCATTTTGAATGTCCTCCTTTTGGTTTTTATTTTGGGTTTGCAGACCTCAATTTATTATACCAAAAGGAGTTTCTATTTTCAAGAATTATATGTTTAACATTTTCTGAACCCCGCGTCTAACGCGGGGTATTCTTTATACAACAAAACCCCGTATTTCACACGAAATACGGGGTTTTTTATATTTGTTGTTATTCTCTGAAGACCACTCCGCCCTCTACGGTCATGCTTTCAACTATGGCGAGAGAATACAGATCAACGCCGTCTGCCCTCATCTTATCGCCGCCGCCCTGAAAGCCCTTTTCAATGGCGATCGCAACGCCTGAAAGCTCTGCGCCCGCTTGATTAACAAGATCGATAAGCGCCTTGGTTGCCTCTCCGTGAGCGAGAAAATCATCCACGATAAGCACCCTTTCACCTGCTTCGAGATACTTTTTGGATATCAAAACGGTGTTCTCCGTTTGATGCGTAAAGGAATACGCCCTGGACGTATACAGATCGGAGTTGCCCATATTAGAGGTTTTGCTCTTTTTTGCATACAGCACCTTACAGCCAAAATACTGCGCGGTGAGGCAGGCAAGACCTATGCCCGATGCCTCAATAGTGAGTATCTTGGTGATGCCCTTATCCTTAAAACGCTCGTAAATATCCTTTCCCATCTCGTTTACGAGAGATACGTCTATCTGATGATTTAAAAAACCATCCACCTTAAGCACGCCGTCAGAAACAACGCGCCCCTCATTTAAGATCTTTTCCTTTAGTAAATCCATTTTTCACCTGCGAAGATTGAGATGCTTTAATTGTATATTAACAAAAGCAAATTGTCAATCCTTTTGGTTAACTTTAAATTAAAAAATCCTCATTTTAAATGAGGATTTTTTTTGTTTAGTTTGTGCCGAGAATTCTGGTGAGGAACTCCCTCGTTCTCGCTTCCTTGGGATTTGTGAAGATCTCCTCGGGCACGGTGTCCTCTAAAATAACGCCGCTGTCCATAAACACTACCCTTGTGGAAACCTCTCTGGCAAACTGCATCTCATGCGTCACCACCATCATCGTAAGCCCCGTTGTGGAAAGATCCCTCATAACGGCAAGCACCTCGCCAACCATTTCGGGATCAAGCGCCGAGGTAGGCTCGTCAAACAGGATCACCTCGGGATTCATCGAAAGGGCACGGGCAATGGCTATTCTTTGCTTTTGCCCGCCGGATAGCTGTGATGGCCTTGCGTTTACATAGGCGGACATACCGACCTTTTCAATAAACTCCCTCGCTATTTTCTCCGCATCCGCCCTCTTGCGCTTTAAAACGGTGACCTGCGGTCTGATGCAGTTTTCAAGCGCTGTCATATTGTTAAAGAGGTTGAACGACTGAAAAACCATACCCACCTTTGAGCGGTACTCGGTTATCTTGCACTCTTTGGACTGAATATCCTGACCTTTAAAATAAATCTTTCCGTCCGTAGGCTCCTCAAGAAGGTTTATACACCTGAGCATCGTGCTTTTACCCGAGCCGGAAGAGCCGATTATACTTATCACCTCGCCCCTGTTTACGGTGAGATTGATATCCTTTAAAACCTCGTTCTCTCCAAACTTTTTGGCAAGATGAGATAGCTCTAAAATTTTATCTGACATCGCCTTCATCCTCCATCACGCGTATTTCGGCTGCGGGATCGGATTGCGATCCGCATATAACGTAGTTCTTTTTGCCCGAAAGCTTCTTTTCAAAGAAGCGGAGAATACGGGTTACGGCAAACGTCATAATAAAATAGATAACGCAAATAATAACGTACGTTTCAAATATCTGAAGGTTCATGGACTGTATCTTTTCTGCCTGATAGAAAAGCTCCATAACGCCGATTACGTTGAGCACTGAGGTATCCTTGATGTTGATGACGAACTCGTTGGATACCGAAGGTAAAATGTTGCGCATAACCTGCGGAATAATAACGTGGAACATCGTTTGAAAGTGCGTCATACCTACGGCGTGCGCGCCCTCGAACTGACCTTTATCTATCGATATTATACCGCCACGGACTATCTCCGTCATATACGCGCCGGTATTGATGGATACGATAAATATACCTGCGGGCACGAGAGGCAGAGTGTTTCCGCCTGCAATAAACGCGTAGCCCCAAAAGATAACCATCGCCTGAACCATCATCGGCGTGCCTCTGAAAATTTCAACGTAGGCGGAAATTATGAAATTCCCAACCTTCTGCACAACCCTGCCAAATCCCGTTTTTGCGCGGGGGATCGTGCGGATTATGCCCATTATTATACCTATGATCAAGCCTATTATCGTTCCTGTAAGGGCTATGAGCATAGTGTAACCAAGCCCCTCCAGCAGCAAGCTGTGGTAGGTTACAAGCGTTTCCCATACGTTCTTAAAAAACTGCATATCTACAATAAACCTTATTTATCTAATATATTCTTTAGTTCTTCTTGTAAATAATAACGAGGTTGGAGTTATAGTAGCAAGCGGTGAAGTCAACCTCTTCCTCTCTTTCTGCGGTGGGGCTCATGCCTGCGATAATGCCGGTGTAGGTGCCTGCCTGAACGCCGTTGATGAGGGCTTCCCACTTTGCCTCGTAGATCTCAAGCTTCATGCCAAGCTCTGCAGCTATGTATTTTGCAACCTGAACGTCGTAACCGTTTGCATAAAGAGTGCTTCCCTGAATAGCAACAGCGCCGTTTACGTCGGTCATCTGCGTCCAGTTAAAGGGCGCATAAGCGCACTCCATAGCAATTTTAAGAGTTCCGTTGCTCGTATCGGTTTTTGAGGACGAAAGAGCAATGGGATCGCTCAACGCCTTATCGGGATTTGCACTCATAGTAACCGCCTGCTGCATAAGGGCCGCGCGGGTTTGGGTGGATATACCTGCGATTACTTCGTTAGTCTGTGCAACCAAGGGGCTGCCCGTAGCATAAGCAACGGCAATGCCCGTGTTATCATCCGTTGCGGTAAAGCCGTTTACATTATTTACAAAGGGAACGTAAGCGAGGCTTGAATCCTTTTCAATAACGGAATATGCGGTGGGCTCCTCTGCAACGTAGCCGTCGATCGCACCTGATTTAAGTGCAGTGAGAAGCAGGGTAAAGCTATCGTATTCCTTAACCTCTACGCCCGTGGTCTGCTCCTTGAGCGCATCAAGGTGGAAGGTGCCAGTTTGAGCGGCTACTACCGCGCCGTTCAAATCGGATAGGCTGTTCACCTTGGTCATATCAAACTTTTCTCTTCCACCGCAAGCGGTGAGAGTAAGGGTGGTGCATGCAAGCATAAGTGCAATCGCGATCGTGATCAATTTTTTCATTTCTTCTCCTTTTGGCAGATCCTCGGCCTGCCGATAGCCGTTTTCCGTTCCCTCGGTTTTATTGCCGTGCAATGGAATAGAATTTTGCATGGCAATGAAAAAACCGCGGTCGGAATGCTCCAAACCGCGGTACGTGATATACTTCGGATTTTGATAGCACTCCACAATTTCTTGTGACAGTACGGCGCATATTCTGCTCCGTCCCAACCACGGCAACTTGGCGGTAACCGTGATTTCGGCGATGTTCCCTTTTACGCATGGGCAATTTGCCTTTCCCTTACGCTACTGATGAGCACCGCGCCTCTATCTTGAAATTACGTATATGATAGCGAAAAACGAAAAATATGTCAATCGTTTTTAGGCCCTTTCGCCATTTTTTTTATTTTTTTGCGCTTTTTATTAACGCCATTTTAAATTAGTGCCCTTTATCGCACGTTTTCAGGATTTTATCCGGCAGCCAAGCTTAAAAGATAAGCTACGCCAACCACAGCCGCAATACCTATGAGAACTGCAATAAGCACCTTCCACCAAGCAACGGGAGATTTGCCTATGATCTTGCCGGTGCTGCCGTTTGCATAAACGGTGTATTGCTTGCCCTTGAAGGCATAGTTTAGCACGTAAACGGGAAGCAGCATATATTTATACGTCACGTCCTCGTGGTTTGTTGAAACGTTCAGATACCCAACCTTATCCGCCCCATAAAGGCTAACTATGTTAGATCGGATGCTGCCTGCCATATCCTCTCGCGCACTCGACCAGCACTCATCTATGCTCTTTTCGTAATGGTGGGCAACGAAGCCGGAAAGGAAGCGGCTTTCGTACTTGCATGCAGACGCATTGTCAAACGGCGCAAGTCTATCTATTTTTCCATTTTCAAGGTGATTGCCGGCGTTTACGAGCACGTCGTTAAAGAAGTGGCTATACGTGCCGCTCACGTTTCTCCACACGGTATATGTTTCGGTTTTAGTGCCCTTTGACGTATGTACAACTCTTGTTTTAGTAAAGCCGAGCCTGCCGTGATAGACGGAATTTGTGTTGCTATCGAAGGTAAAAAACGGCATATACACACCGTTTGCGCTATCCGTTTTTGCAAGCTTTTTAAAGCCCACGGGCGCGAATATCTTGCGCTTTGCCCAGCTTGAAAACAGCTCTAAAAGCCTATCCTTGCCAAACTTAAACGGGATTACCGCAGTGGGCCTTATGCCCTGCAGCTCCTTCTCCTCTAAAACGTGAGAAGTGCCGCAAAACGGACATAAAGTGGCTGTTTCGCTCTTGCTTGCCACAATTTTTGCACCGCAGTTTTCACAGCTGTAAACGAGCGCTTCGTTTCCCCAAACGAGGTTTGACGAAAGCGCCTCTCCTATATCTATTTCCTGAACGTCCTTAGAGTGCTCAAACTTTTCCGTTGCCCCGCAATAGCTGCATTTGAGCATTTGCGTTTCGGGATCAAAAACAAGGTTGGAGCCACAGCCGCTACACTTTATGCTTTCCGATTCAACGCTAAGCTGCTTCTTCTCTTCTTCCACGTTATTTTCAATGATGTCCTGTTCGTTCATAGATCTCCTGAAAAAAAGAAAGCGCGGGTGTTACCTGCGCCCTTTTTGATAATTAGAAATTGTTGAGCTTTTCGAGCATTTCCTCAAGATCTGCTCCGTGAACCTCTGCAGCCTGACCAACGGTTTCGCCGTGAGCGATCGCACAGCCAAGGCAGTGCATTCCGTAGCTCATAAGGATCTCACCTGCGTTGGGGTTGATTCTGATTACTTCTGCAATAATAGTGTCCTTTGTAATTTTTTCCATTTTCTATATCTCCTGTAAATTTTTATTCTCTTTTTTGCTTAAAAATTAAAGCTTGTTTCCGCATTCGGGGCAGAATTTTGCCTGAGAGGAAATCTCTGCGCCGCACTCCGAACAACAACGCTTTCTCTCGATTTTAGCACCGCAGCCGGGGCAAAATTTTGCACCCGCGGGGAGAGCCTCTCCGCAATCCGAACAATGTGCTGACGAGCCCTTTACCGCATTATTGTTTGCAGTATTTTGGGATTTAAACGCGTCGCTCATTATTTGGCCCATGCCAACGCCTGCGCCCACGCCAACGCCTGCACCCATAAAAGCACCGCCCACGCCTTCGTTTGCGGCAGCGGTCTTCATAGCCTCTGCAGCGGCAATTCTCATCATAACGTCAGTCTTGTCGCCAAGTATGCCGAGCTTACTCCTCTCGTCAAACGCCTTTTCAACCTCTTCAGGCACGGACATATTCTCAATAATGAGCTTGGTTAGCTGTAAGCCTATCTCCTTAAAGCTGCTTTGAACGGTTTCCTTAACCTTATCCTGGAATTCAAAGGTGTTGCCGGCAAGATCGAGGGCGGAAACACCGCTCTCTCCGAGTGAATCGGTGAGCGCCGCAACCACAAGCGATTTGAGGTGACCGACTATATCTTCTGTTTTAAACGTGGAATTCGTGCCGAAAAGCTCCTTTAAAAAGGCGCTGCAATCATCCACCTTAAATGCAAACTGGCCGTATCCGCGCACGCGTATGGATCCAAACTCCGCATCCCTCATGAGAATAGGATTTTGAGTGCCCCATCTGTTTTGCGTAAACTGCTTGGTGTTTATGAAATAAACGTCCATCGTGATAGGCGATTGAAAGCCGTAAGTCCAAGCGGCAAGCTTGGTGAGGATGGGATAAACGTTAGTTTCAAGCTTATAAAAGCCCGGGCCGAAAACGTCACAAACCTGCCCTTTATAAACGAAAACCGCCATCTGCGATTCTCTTACGGTGAGCGAGCTTCGGTCGTTGACCTCTCTGCCGCCGTTTTTAAACGGATACTTATATACGAGCGTGTTGCTCGAACTATCCGTCCACTCTATATTTAATCTAAAAAGTGCCATATTTCTCCTTGCATCACCCCAAACGGGGCAACTCTATTAGAACTCAAAGCCTACGGTTATTGCGGGTCTTACGCCTACGGAGCCATTTTTATTCGCTTCCGAAGCGGTGTTTACGTAATGATATACAGCACCCGTTTCTCCGGTGTAACGAACGATTGCAGCGTAAGCCAAGCTCTGACCTGCCGTGCGGAGCCAGTATTCGCCGTTGCCGTTCCACTCTGCTGCGCGCTCGTCAGATGCGGTTGAGGTGTATACGGATGCGCCCCTTGCACGAGCATAGTCGGTAGGCTCTGCCATACGCATACAGTCATATCTGCCTGCGTTTGCGCTCTCCTCTGCGCCGTTGAAGCCGTATTCGGGATTTACCGTATCAGCATAGCTGAGGCAATAAACCTGGTCCCACGTATCTGCGATTGCGGAGGTGTGCTTCTTATAGTAAGAAACGGAACTGTTAGAGCATACTCTCGTGAGGTTTATAGCCGCCTTTTCGATGTTGCTGAACGCTCTGTCTGCAAACTCGCCGTTAAGCCAGCTGCGAACGGTGGAAAACTCCCAGTTGTTGGGATAAACGGTCAAAAGCCTCGTTTTATCAGCAGTAACAACGCCGCATACGGGGCAAGTGAACTCTTCCTCAACCTCTTCGGGATTATCGTTAAGCACACTGCGGCACTTATCGTGAATCCTTATAGACTGAGATTTTTCAGTGTCCGTATTGTAAACGGATACGTCTAAAATATCCTTGGCAAAAAGAACGGATGCGCCCTCAGCGGAAGAAAGCACGTACCATTTTATTTCGGTTACGGCAAAATAGTACGTGGTGCCGGGAACGATCACCTCGCCGTTTTTAAAGGTTACGCTCTTGCTTGCGGGCGTAGCCTGAAGCCTTACGTACTCCACGTTATCAACCACCGCAACGTTATCGTAGCTCCAGCTTGCGCCTTCAAGCTTTGCGATAACGGCTGCATCGGTAACAACGTCCTGAGCGTAAGAGCCGTAAGCAACTTCAGCACAGTTAAAATTCTTGTTGCTGATTGCGATATCGGCACTGCTGTCATCACAGGAAGCCATGGCAAATGCCATAACGGTAGCAAGTAAAATCATGCAAACCTTTTTTGTAAATCTGTTCATAAGTTTACCTCTCTTTACGGGCGTGCCCGCGTGCGTATAAATACACTTAATATAATATTAAAGTACTTTTGTAAATTTGTCAATAATTTTTTGCCTCTTTTTGCACTTTTCTTTTTTTCTGCGTGAATTTTGCCCCGTCCCCAATCGGCAAGCCAAAAAAATATTTTTCATTTTTGCAAAAAAATGGCACTCCTTCTTTAAATCGAGCGATTAAGGGAGTATAATATAATTGCGCCTGAAATACGGAAAACAGGAGGAAGCAAATTGCGCGATTTTTAAGAAAAACCGCCTTTTTCGCACAAAAAACGCGATTTGCAAGATTGCGAGATGAACTTTTCTGATATTTATTATCTCCTTTCCGATTACAGCGTGGACAAGATTTTGCTTGCGGGAGCATCCCTCGGCATTACGTTATTACTCAAAAAAACGCTGCTTCGGAAAAAATTGCACAGATTGCTGTCTATCATGCCGTTCATTGCGGGCATAACGCTAAATCTGACGTGCGCAATGCTTATGGGCAGCGGCGACAGCTTTGGGATGATCATTAAAAGCGGCTTGTCTACGGGAAGCGCGGCTACCGTGCTTTATGCAGGCATTTGCGGCCTCACGGAAGAAAAGGGCTCATACGAGGTGCTACCCTTTGACACCCTTGTTATAGAGGGGCTGCTTGCGGGATACGTGGACGACGGCATGCTATCATCCGTTGCAAGCGAGTGTGCCGACGTCCTCAGGCTTTCCCTTTCTGCCGAAAAGGAGCATGAGGAGTTAAAAAAGCTGCTTACCGAAAAGACCTCAGCAAGTGACGCCGAGGCGGAAATGCTTGCCAAGATAATCCGCAACACGTTAGCCGCAACGGAAAACTAAGCGCTGATTTTGCGCGTTTTAGGGCATATTTAAAAACAGCCGAGGGAATCTCGGCTGTTTTTAATTTGCTTTTTTATGCGATTATCGAGCTAATCAGCGTTATAATCTCCCCGAATATCACGCCTGCAAAATACAGGATAAACACCACAAGGATGTTTCTTTTAAGATTTTTATTATCCTTAAACAGCAACGCAAGCCCAACGCCGGCATTTGCCGTAAGCCCGGCAACGAGCGCGCCAAAGGTGATCTTCCCTGCGGCAAAAACCTCAACCAACAGCACGGACGACGCACAGTTTGGAATAAGACCTAT
>JAFVXM010000101.1 GCA_017501205.1 Clostridia bacterium | reverse complement strand
GCGTTAAGGTAGGCATCGTTGGAGTGGATTTTTTCAACCGCCGTGATGACGTTATAAGATGGTTTAAGCATTTGCGCTATGAGCGCCGCGCTGTCTTTACTGATGGCGAGGGCGTTGCAAAAGGCCTTATAGTAACGTATAAGCAAACGGATGAGGGCGCGCTTGTCTACGCGTTTAATAAGAATAACTGTGATAGCAAAACCGTTTATTTAAGCGGTGAATTTAAGGCCGTTAAGGAAATAAGCTTTAACGGCGAGGAAAGGGTTATACCTGCGATAACGCGCGAAAAAGGCGGTTTTTGCCGTGTTTCGATACCTGCAGGCGGGGCTAAAGTCTTTGTTTTTCTTTCCGATGCCGACGTTGCCTGCGGCAAGGAATATATGGAAGAGCTTCCGATTGTCGGCAGCTGCTTAAAGGATAAAAACTGCTTGACGATCGACAGGGCCTCTTACTCGTTTAACGGCACGGACTATTCGGATGTGAAGGACGTTATCAGCGTTGCATCCGAGGTGTACGCTCAAGGCGGAGAGGTTTTCGTTAAGTATACCTTTATAAACAATTCCGATTGCAGGAATTTAACGCTGTTTACTGAAAACGGCTATAACAGCGTTACCGTAAACGGCAAGCAGCCGAGAAGATGCAATGAAAGATTTTTCTCGGCAAGGCTGATGTCGTACGACGTTTCCGATTGCGTTATAAAGGGTGAAAACTCTATCGTTTTGCAGTTTGATATTCCAAAAAACGTAGCCGTTCAAACGGACTGGGAATTTGAAAGCCGAAGAAATATATACTTCCTTCCCGTGGAGATCGAGAGTGTTTACCTGGTGGGTGATTTTTCCGTAGGCGGCAGCGTGCAATGGGCAACTCCCGAGTACCTGATAGGGCACGGTCCGTTTACTCTTGAAAGCTATAAGCCGTGTAGCTGCAATGAGGCTGCCGGCACGGGTGCACCCTTCTACCGCGGCGTTATGGAAATTGTGTCTGAGGTAAGCTATAGCGGTGGAGAAGCCTTTTTGAGTGCAGAGTTTTTTGGTAGCATGGCAGAGCTTTTCATCAACGGGCAAAGCGCCGGCTGTATCTTTGACGGCGACCGTTTAAACGTTACAAAGTGGCTTAAAACAGGCAAAAACGATATAAAATTAGAGCTGTATTCCACAAACAGGAATCTGCTTGGCGCCCATCACCACGTTTGCGGTGAGGTGAAGATGACGGGGCGCAATACGTTTGAGGGAAAGCACGGGTTTGAGGATTTTGTCAATCCCGACGCCCCGGAGCGTACTTATACCGAAAGCTATTCCTTCGTGCCGTTTGGCATAAAATGGATATCACTTATTAAGATAAAGTGATTTGAAAGGATTTAATATGGAATTTCGTATGAAGTGCTTTTATGACGGAAGTCAGAAGCTTTTAAAGGGCAGGCTTGTCGGCGGTGAGGTAGTTTGCGTCAGCGTGCTTGCAGAAGGGGCAGATGCGGTAAGGCTTGTTTACACCGAGCAGATTCACGCCGTTTTCAGCGTTGCAAAGAAGGTAGCAATAGAAATGAGTAAAACGGAAGGTGGGTTTGAGTGTGCGCTCAGTCTGCCTTCTCGTCCGATACGCTACTGGTTTGAGCTGTCAGATAAGCAAGGCACCCTGTATTACACGGCAGGCGGCCTGACGGAAACGCACGGGGAAAGCCTTGATGGCGATTTTATTATAGTGCCGGATTTCGATACGCCCGAATGGACGAAGGGCGCGGTCTGGTATCAAATTATGCCGGATAGCTTTTTTAACGGGGACACTCTTTCTGATAAGAGCAACGCAAACGGCACTACGGTAAACACCTGGGGACAGGCTCGCCGCGGTATGAACGATTATTACGGCGGAGATCTTTTAGGCATTGCTCGAAAGATAGAATATCTTAAAAGCCTTAACGTTGACGTCGTAAGCATAAACCCTGTGTGGATGACGAATCATCAGGCAGGCTACGGCTCGTTTGATATAGAGCAGGTTGATGCTACCTTCGGCGGCGTAAACGCCCTTAAAATTCTCATAGAGGTTTTGCATGAAAATGGCATAAAACTCGTGTTAGACGGGGTTTTTCAGTATTATCATAGAAACGGTAAGCTTTATAATGAGGGAGAGCTTTTCCCTTTAAACGGTGCGTATCAAACGGGTAAAAACGAGGCCTTTATTTCTAACGCTTTAGGTCGTGTTGTACCGGGTCAATGGGAGTATCCATTTGATTTTTCATCAAAAGAAGCAAGAAATGCAATTGCAGGAGATGGGGCCCCGGTAAAGAGATATTTGGAGATCGGTGCGGACGGTTGGCGTCTTGACGTAGGCAATACCTACGAGGGCACTGATCAAAACTGTTACGGCACTTGCGATACCGCACTCGGATTTATTTACGACGCCGTTAAGGACGTTGGTGAGGATAAGCTTGTTTTAACCGAGCATCCTTGGGGTGAAATGTTCACCTCTAAAAAGTGCGAAAGCAAGTGGAATTATGATTTCGGCTATCCCATCCGCGATTGGGCGGCTGGCAAGCTTGATAGCGAAAGTGCCCTAAAACGCATAAAAACAGCTGTTTTTTCGTTGCCGAGGCCGGTTATGCAGTCAAGCTTTAACTTTTTAACCACTCACGATCTATCAAGGCTACTGCATCACGTAGGCGGTGACGAGAACGGATATAAGGCGGCACTTGCCGTTCAGTTTGCGTTTGTTGGCTCGCCTTCCATTTACAGCGGCGATGAAATAGGGGTTGTTGGCGATCCCGCGGAGTTTATTTCTGAAAAAGCACCTACATCGTTCGGAAGCTTTGAGTGGAACGAGGAAAAGCAAAATGCAAAAATGCTTGGCATTTACAGAGATCTGACTGCTTTGAGAAGAATAAAAAAGGAGCTTTTCGTTTCCGGCACGTGCCTTGCAAAAGCGTGTGGAGATAATGCTATAGCAGTGGCCCGCAGGCTTTGTGACGACTGTGTTATCGCAATAGGCAATATGGGCAAAAAACAGCAGATAACGTTAGATTTACCGCTTGTTTTGGATGGAACGTACGTTGATATTATCAGCGGTACAACTGCAAGGTCAATAGGTGGAAAATTTAATGCCTGTGTTGATTCCGGTTGCGCGGTTTACGTTTTGAATTTTAAAAACAGATATATAAACGGCTACGAGACTGTTGGTGGCGTTAGCTACTCAAACGGCAAATATTTGCTTGAAGACGGTGCAATGCTCAAGGGTAGAGTTTTTGGATGCTTTGACGTTGAAATTGATACCTCTTGTGAAACTACGGTTGGCAGTGTTAAAATAACGGATGGCAACGTTTGTGTTGGAAAGAGCTGTGCGAAGAGAGTTGGAGCAATAAGAATTCAAAGAAACACGGCGGACGAGATTTTGGTTTTTGACGGGGAAAAGGAAATTCTGCGTGAAAAAACGGCTGACGGCTACACCGTTCCGCTCACCGTTTGTGGCGGTGGAGAGCTTGCTATAAGCATATTGCCCGAAAAACAAATCAAGCTTGTCGCCGATGAGGAAAATGGCTTTAACGGGATGTTTGATCTTGTTTCAGGTAATCTGCAAACACGATTTTTAAATGGAGATTTTTCTGTTAGATTGTCGTTTGACGGCGACGGATCGGTTGAGCTTGCAACGGACGGAGCGAGTATCGGTTTAGAGATAAAAGATAAAGAAGTGGCCTTTATCCGCGATATTTCAGGAATTTGCGAAAAATTATCTGCGGCAAAGGCAAGTGACAGTGTAGTGTTGCAACGCGTTGAAGGCTTGGTTTCGGCCTACGCAGTTTATGAGGATGGCGTTAAAAAGCTTGGCGAGATCAAGGCTAACTACTCGTCCTCTTGGGTGCGAGTAAGCGGAAAAATAAAGAGCGTTGTGTTTGGCGACGGATGCAATTTATCCCTTCCTGTTGGCGGGGACTTTACTTGCTTTGACGGCGCTGGAAATGAAAGGGCAAGGGCTCTTTTCGGACTTGAGGCGCAGAGTGGCGCTTGGCAGGGATGCGAGGAAGGCATTTGCATGACCACGCATAGTGGCGAGCTTGTTACGAAAAAGGTATACGGTGATTTCGAGGCGTACTTCTCTCTGAAAGGCAGGCTCTGCTTTAAGGTTGGAAAATGCGAGATTGTCTTTGAGGACGGCGGGAATGAAAGCTTTGCCATAAAGAGAAAGGGCGGAGAGATCAGGGTGTACCGCGGATTGCCGCTAAAATATTATAAAACGGTAGCTGTTGCTACGGGAGAGGAAAAGCTTCACTTTGAGTTCTTTAACGAGGGCGCCGTGCTCGCGAACTTCTGGGTTCAGGAATACGATGCCGAGTGGACCGTTTTGCGAGGGAACTGCTATTTTAACAGGCTGAACGAGCTTAGATTTAAGGGCGATCAAGGTGATTTTTGGGTGGCTTCATCAAAGAGCTATTCGGATATAGCGTTAGCCGCAAACGTCAGATTTAACAAGGCAGAGTCTCAAGATGATGGGGATTTCTTTGTGCTTTTAGGGCACAGCCCGTATGCGCAGAAAGAGTTGGGGCTTGCGCTGAGGATAACGCACTCTAAAACCGTTGAGGTGATTTTGAACGGCGAGGTTGTATCGTCAACCGCAGTTGCGGATCTGGATGTAAACAGCTTCTTCCTGCGCTTAATAAAGGATGGCAAGAGGGTTAGCGTAAGCATTGCGCCCTCGTGCTATGATAAGGAAGAACGCGAGGTTATGACCTGCGAGCTTCCGTTTAACGTCGGGGGCAGGCTTTCCTTCTACGGAAGGAGAATAAGCGGTGCCGTTGCGGAATTTGGAGCATGGTGCTGCACTTGCGATGAGTTTAAGCAAAAGAAGGTTGCCGTTGCAAATCTACCTATATTTGGCTTTGTTGACATTGGCTTGGTTTTGTTGTATAATTAAAGCACAACAAACAAGGAAGCAGATTTTTATGAAAATTACCAGAAAGGACGTTGCAAAATACGCAGGTGTTTCAGAGCAAACGGTATCGTACGTTCTGAACAACAGCCGAAAATTTTCAGACGACGTTGTAAACAGGGTAAATAAGGCGATCAAGGACTTGAATTACCAGCCCGATATGATTGCAAAGAGTATGTCGCAAAAGCAGACCAAATCGGTTGCCGTGTTCATAAGAGATATGGAAAACCCCATATTTCCCGCAATAATTCACGGTTTTCAAAAAAAGGCATTTGAGAAAGGCTACTCTGTTTATATTGCAGACGTTGAGGGCTGCAAGGATATTGACTTTTTGGTAACGTCGCTTATATCCCGCCGAATTGACGGAGTTTATATCTCCATGTTTGCGGATAAGGATTTCGTTCGAATAGTTAAAAGATTTGCAGACAACGGCATAAAGGTTGTTGTGGGAAACGAGGAATCCAGCTTGGACGGAGTGCCCAGCGTGACCGTTGATTTCGCAGACGGAATGCGCCAGATAATTTCCTATCTTAAGGAAAACGGACACAGAAAAATAGTGTATCTTAGCGGTATTGACGTGGAACAGAAGAACGATACCCGTTATCATGCTTTTTGCAGTGAATACAAGGCGGCGTTTGGCGAAGAACCTACGGTTATTGAAAATCACGCGCCCTTTGCAACCACCGTTGAAAGCGGAAAATACATGGCGGAAAAGCTTTTTAGCATAACCGATGATTTTACTGCGATAGTAACTACAAACGACCTTATGGCTTACGGCGTTATCGACGCGCTAAAGCAAAAGGGTAAGAGTGTGCCGGACGACGTTTCCGTAATAGGCATAGACGATATAATGTTCTCACAGTATATCAATCCTCCGCTTACAACCCTTGGCTATAACAACGAGGAATTCGGCGCAAAAACGTTTAAGGTTTTAATGAAAAGTATGTCCGGAAAGGATGTTGAATCGACAAAGGAATATTGCCATATAGTTGAGCGATCAACGGTAAAAAAATTGCAATAAAAAAAGGATGGCTTTTGCCATCCTTTTTTTTATGTGTTTGCACAAAGTGTTAAAAGTGCCCTAAATCAACGGTTATCGGCAATTTGCCGTTTTGTGGAGTGTTGATCTGTTTTAGTTGGATTTTCTATATTGCAAGGGAGAGATACCCATGTGCTTTTTAAATGCCCTTATAAAGTAGTTGTAATCGGGTATGCCGCAGTCGGCGGCGATAGAGGTGATCGTTTCGTCCGTATCCTTAA
This sequence comes from Clostridia bacterium, assembly GCA_017501205.1. Classification (GTDB taxonomy): domain Bacteria; phylum Bacillota; class Clostridia; order Christensenellales; family Borkfalkiaceae; genus RGIG3732. The sequence continues at coordinate 8,839 of JAFVXM010000101.1, read as the reverse complement.
GTAGTTTTACGGCAATCTGTATTCTTTTGGCCATAACGTACTCGTTTACCGTCATCCCAAATTCGCTTGAAAATATGCGATATAGGGCGTTTTTTGAAATAAAGAACTGCGAGCAAAGCGTTTCTACCGTTATTTTTTCTTTAATGTGCAGCAGCACGTATTGCTCTATTTTTACCGAGAGCATGCTTCGGTTGTGGCGGATAAGACCTTCTTCCCAAAAGTTCTTTATAAGCACAAACAAAATCTCCTTCAGGGCGGAAAGCTTCTTTTCAGAAACTGTTGGCAGATCCTCGTAAAGGGATAGGATCTTATCATCCCTGATGCCGTATGAATTTAACGCGGTGGTTGCAATTTCTTTAGAAGAATAACGTGCCTCGCTATCCTTAAACTGGCCTATCTGCATGTAGCCGATAAGCGTGTCCTCGTAAAACACGGGCATTATCGTTTCCATAAGCCCCGCGTGGCAGGTGTAAGATACCGTCTGCTTAGTTGCGCGTGCCTTTTCCATATGGGCGAGGTTTGACTTGTTGCAGTTTTTCAAACACTCCCTTTTGCTTCTTATGCACATGCAATAGGGCGAGTGCTCCGGGGAGGTTGCAACCCTTGCCATAGTGGCGTCGTAAAAGGTTACGGCAATACCTGTGGCGATATAAAAATCCGAAAGCATTGCGTCTATTTTTTTGCCGTTAAAAATATATTCCATACTTATATTTTACAGCTGAAGCGGAAAAATGTCAATCGTTTTACAATCGGGAAGATAATGCTGTTTTTAAGAGCAAAAATATCTATAATGGCGGTATGAATTTTGTTATTATATCTATGTTATAAAGGGAGAATTATGGATATTAAAAAAATTTTAAACGCAGTTGCCTTTGCCTTTAAAAGTTTTAGGGCGAGCTTTGCCTTTGGAAAAACGACTGACGAGCTCTTTGAGGCGTTTGAAGGGGCGTTAAGAAACGAGCTTGGCGAGTATGAAATAGTTTACGATTATATTTGGGGGAAGGATACCCTCAATATAGACGGGCAAACGAAGGGCTACACGCCGAGGATGGGCGATACGCTCATAATGGATATAAGCGTTGGCAAAAACGGCGTTTGGTGTGACGTGTGCCGCACTTACTTTGTTGGAGAGCCGAGCTTGGAGCAGAGGGAAAGCTACGCATTGATATGCGAATCGCTGCGCAATGGACATAGGGCACTAAAGATTGGAGCACGTGCCTGCGATGTGTATACTGCCGTCAACAAAACGTTTGAAGGGGCAGGAAAGAGCCTTGTGCATCACGCAGGGCACGCGATAGGTGAGGCCCCCTTGATGCAGCCACAGTTTTTAAAGGAAAACAAAACGGCTTTGGGGCAGGGCTTTTACACCGTTGAAACAGGGCTGTACTCGTCGTTTGGAATGAGAGTGGAAAATGATTTTATCTTGAGAGAAAATGGGGCGGAGGACTTGTTTGAGGAGCTCCTACCCCTTGATATTAAGGAGTATATTTTGGTATGAAGAAGTTTTTGACCGGACCGTTTACCGTGTTGCTTACGCCGTTTTCGGGCGATAAGGTGGATATGGCAACGTACGAGAAGCAGATACTCAGCCTTAATGAAAGCGATATTTCCGGCTACGTTACAAACGGCAGTACGGGCGAGTTCGTATCTCTTTCGCTTGAGGAGCAAATGCAGCTTACCGAGGCGGTTGCCAAGCTGAAAGCAAAGGATAAAAAAATGGTTGTAAGCGCTTGCACCGCTTGTCTTGCAGATACGGTTAAGCTGTGTTGCCACGCAGGCGAGGTGGGTGCAGATGCCGTTCTCGTTTGCCCGCCGTATTACTTTAAGTATTCGGCTAAAGAGAGAGAGGAATATTTTATCAGCGTTGCGGATAATTCGCCTGTGCCCGTTATACTTTACAATATTCCGTTTTTCACCCAGGAGATCGAATTACCCGTGATTTACCGCTTGTTTGAGCATCCGAACATAATGGGAATTAAGGATAGCAGTGCAAATATGAAGCGACTTGCACACATGGTTCAGGTGACGGAAGGAACGGAAAAGAGCATTCTTACGGGTACTGATGATATACTGCTACCCGCACTTGTTGGCGGTTGCGTGGGCAGCTTTACCGCGTTTGCCGCAATCTATCCCGATGAGGTTTGCGCCATCTATAAGGCCGTTGAAGCAGGCGATTATAAGAGGGCGAGAGAGGTTCAGTTTTCGCTTATGCCGATGCTTAGGGAGGCGGATTCTGAAACCTTCCCCAAGGGATACAAAAAATTGATGAGTAAGGTCAGCGGATCAAATTTTTCAGATAAGGAGATAGGAAATTGAAGGCAGCAGTTTGGCTTGGCGATAACCAAGTGGAGATAAAGGAAATACCCATCCCCGAAATAGGTGAGGAGGAAGCACTCCTCAAGGTGCGTGCCGCAGGCGTTTGCGCTACCGATTATCATATAATTTCGGGCGCGTTAAAAATAGGAAAGGCCCCTAACGTTCAGGGGCACGAAATATGCGGAGAGGTTGTTAAGATCAACACCAAAAGGACGGACATTCCTCTTGGTCAAAGGTGCGTGGTGGCAACCTCAATAGGCTGCGGGCATTGCGATTATTGCCGTGAGGGCAAGCAGTATATATGCACGGAAAGCAGCGAAATAGGCTATTTCCCACACAATGGCGGCTATGCGGAGTACGTTAAGGTGCCCGTATCGGCAATAGTTCCCATATCCGATAAGGTGAGCGATAAGGCGGGAGCGATACTTGAGAGCACGGTTTGCCCGACGGAATCTTTAATGAGGATAGGCGTGCCGTTTGGCGGCTCGGTTTTGATAGCCGGTACAGGGCCTGCGGGGCTTGCGTTTATTATGGTTGCAAAGCTCATGGGTGCAGCAAAAATCATCGTTCTTGGCAGAGATGAGAAATCGCAAATCAGGGCGTTTAAGTATGGCGCAACGCATTACGTCAATATTAAAACGTCGCCCGATGCCGTAGGGGAGGTTATCAATATAACAAACGGAAATAAGGCAGACGTGGTGGTTGAAGCCACGGGAGCGAAGCCGATGATTGAATCTATGCCCGATTACGTTAAAAAGGGTGGAGATATAATTCTTTACGGAATACCCTCCGACGAGGACGAAATAAGCTTCCCCGTTAAAAAGCTGGTGGTTGAGGAAATCTCCGTTCACGGCGCAGTGGGCAACACTAAGGCGTGGTACCCGCTTGTTAAGATGATCGAGAACGGAAGCCTTAACGTTGAGCAAATGGTTACGCACGAGTTTACGCTGGATGAGATAAACAAGGCGTTCGACCTATACAGAAATAAAGACAAAACTCTTATCAAAGCAATAATAAAATTCTAAAAAAAGGGAAATAAGAAAATGAAAATTACAGACGTTGAAGTAGTTGTTGTCCGTCAGGACGAGGTTAAAATGATAGGTGACGGAAGTCAAGATACCGCCGTTATTCTTGTTCATACTGACGAGGGAATTACGGGCATCGGCGAGGTCGATAGCTCGCCCGAGGTAGTAAAGGCAATAGTAGAAACGCCTGCATCGCACGATCAGTGCAGGGGATTAAAGGAGATTTTGATAGGCGAGGATCCCACGAACGTAGAATATTTGTGGCATAAAATGTATCATTACAGCTACTATTACACCAGAAGGAGTGTTGGCATCCACGCGATGAGCGGTATTGATATTGCGCTTTGGGATATTACGGGTAAAAAATACGGTCTGCCTGTTTCAAAGCTTATCGGCGGTAAGTTCAGGGATTCTATCCCCGCATACTGCTCTGTTTTGATGCCGGAAACAAAGGAAGAGATCGATGCACTCGTTGCACACCACAAGGCAGATTGCAACTACCACGGCTATAAGTTTGGCTGGGGCGCACTTGGTCAAAATGAAGAAAAGGACGTTAAGCTTGTTGAATATTGCCGCGAGGCTGTTGGCGATAACCGCCTTATGATAGATATCGGTATGAGATGGACTGACTATAAATATGCTTTACGCGTATCCAAGGAGTACGAGAAGCAAAAGATCTACTGGCTTGAAGAGCCTTTTGCTCCCGATAGAACACCCGATTTCGGACGCCTTGCGGATAACATAAGCATCTCGCTCGCATCGGGTGAGGAGTTTGGCACGATGTATGAATTCCAAGATATGCTTGATAACGGCAAGGTTGATATCGTTCAGCCGGACATGAGCCGTTGCGGCGGTATCACCATGGCAAAGAAGATTGCAGATATGGCATATTTGCGCGGCAAAAAGCTTATTCCTCACGCATTTAAGACGGGTATTTTGATCGGTGCAACTCTTCAGCTCATCGCCGCTATACCCAACGCGGATATGCTTGAGTACTGCGCGCAGGAAACTGTTCTCAGTAAAAATCTGGTTAAGCATCACTTTAAGCTTGATAAGGATGGCAACGTAACCATCCCCGATCTGCCCGGCATCGGCGTAGAGATCAACGAAGAAATTCTCAATAAATATAGGAGAGCGTAGTATGAACGTTTTGGCAATAGGATGTCATCCGGACGATCTGGAGATAAACGCAGGCGGCACGCTTGCAAAATGCGTTAAGCGCGGCGATAAGGTTACTATGGTAACGCTTGCAAACGGCAGCGCAGGTCACAAGATTTTCACTAAAGAAGAAATCGTTAAGATCCGTTTGGAGGAGGGTAAAAAGGCCGCAGCCGTTATCGGTGCGGAGTATATCTGCCTCGGTCTTGACGATATGTTTGTGAGAAGAGATTACGACGAGGGCGTAAGAAAGGTTTCTGATATTATAAGAAGGGTAAAGCCGGATTTTATCATCACGCACGGCGAGCACGAGTATATGGTGGATCACAGTATAACCAGCACCATAGTTTTTGATGCAACCATGGCGGCTACGGTAAACCACTATCCGTCCGATTATCCCGAATTTGACAAATTCACCCCCATATATTATATGGAAAACACCTCTATGATCAATTCCTTCCCCGAGGAATTCGTTGATATAACGGATGAAATTGATACCAAGATAGAGATGTATTCACAGCATAAAAGTCAGATTGAGTGGTTAAAGGTCCACGATAATTTTGATATGGTTGAAACTATAAGGTGCTTTGCAAGGACACGCGGCTTCCAGTGCGATACGGGCTACGTTGAGGGCTTTACTATGTGCAAGCAGGCGCATCATTTGCCCACCAAGAGATATTTGCCGTAATGAAAATTTCCCTAACAAAATTTAAGGACGTTTTTGCTGTAGAGCTTAAAAGCCAAGCCTTCACAGCCATAGTGCTTCCGTCCGAGGGCGGTAAAATCGCATCCTTTAAGGATGGTGAGGGTGAGGAGTTTTTAGTGCAAAATCTATCCGATAAATACGGCCACGTTGGGCTTGGGGACAGCTACGTTGACGGCGAGTGCAGTGGGTTTGACGATATGTTTCCCACTATCGATGAGGTAGAGATTACCGGTGCGGACGGCGAAAGGCTTTTATATCCCGATCACGGAGAGGTGTGCCGCATGCCGTTTGAATACCAAATTTCAGGCGACACTTTGGTTATGAATTACGCCTCTTCAATGGGCTATTCGTACAAAAAAACACTTGCTGAAAAGGATGGAAAACTGTCGATAACGTGCGAAATAGCCAACTTTTCAGGCAAGGATTTAGATGCACTATGGGCGGCGCATTGCCTTATAAGGGCAGAAGACGGCGGCGAGGTTTTGCTTCCGTTTTTACTAGGTGAGGCCGTTGACGTGCAGTTTGATACCTCAAACAAATTCGCTGCGGGAGAGAGGCTTTCTTTAAGTAGAGAAATGCTTGTCAGCAATTTTGCGCTCGCGCCCTGCTGCAATAAGCTTTACTTCCCAAATAAAACGCCCAAGGGGTATATAGGCTACCGATATCCAAGCGGCAAGGTCTTTAATATGGAGTTTGATGAAAATACCCTTCCCTCAATAGGCGTTTGGCAAAACTATGGGGTGGTTAAGGGGTATTACTGCGTGGGCCTAGAGCCCTGCACGGTGGGCTACGATACGGTTGTAAATGCAAAAAAATACGGTCAGTCGTCGCCCGTGCGGAGCGGTGAAACGCTGAGTGTTTGCTTGAAGCTTGGCGTAGGTGAAAATTATATTTAATGTAAAAGTGGCGTATTTCGCACAAAAACACAAATTTTTTTATATGAGGAAAATGAAAAGAGGTAAAATATGAAAAATTCTTTGAAGGAATATAACATAAAGCTTGGAGAAAGCGTTGAGTCTGCTTTTTTAAATAAGATAGATATTTATCAGGACGGAACGGTTCCCATGTGCCGTGATGAAAACGGAAAGCTGTGGGCGATAAGCGGCCACTCACACATGGGGCATATAGGTATGTTCTGCGGAGATTGCGTGGAGAATTTGACCGAGGCGCATCCCATAAGCACGGATTTTAGCGTGGGTGCGGCAGGCAAGGCGTTTGCGAATATACACTATCCCGAATACGTCAAGTCAAGGGGTAGCGTTTGGCCGTTTGGTCTGTATATTTGCCCTAATACTCACAGGTTTTTCTGTTTCTTCCACAACGAAACGGGCTGGAACGGTCAGGGTACTGCATACGACGCGCTTGGCTCATGTGAAACGCCGAGGTACGATTCGGACTTCCGCCACGTAGGACTCATGCACTCTGACGACGAGGGCAAAACGTGGTTCTTTGACCGCTGGGTTTTAACGGGCGAAAAGCTCTGCTGTACCGATAGATATATCCCCGAGGATCAAAATCTGGTTGGCCAGCACGGTGACGAGGTCAATTTGGGAAGCGGTGATTTTTCGCTGTTCGTAGAGCCCGACGGCGAGTATATGTATATATTCTATAACGTTATTAAGGTGGACGTTAAAAAGGGCGAGTGGAACGGCTGTGACGTGTACGTTGCCAGAACGAGAAAGAGAACGGACGGCGTTATGGGCGATTTCGTAAAATATTATAACGGAAGCTTTTGCGAGGCAGGCAATCTTGGCAGAGAAACCGTTATTGCTAGGAGCGAGTGGCATCCCAGAGTTTTATATTCGAGAACGCTTGGCGAGTACGTAATGGCATCGGCGGCGGTAATGCCAAACAGACCGCTTGCAGAAACGATAGGCGATTATTTGCATTTGAGAACGAGTAAAAACCTCGTGGACTGGAGCGAGCCCATAACCGTTGAAAGGGACGGAAAAAAATTCGGCAACCACTACAACGCGATAGTATCAGGTGCAACTACGGAGCAGCCTAATATAGCGGACGACGAGTTCTTGTTCCTCACCTGCCATAACGGTACGGACGTGCTGCTTACAAAGGCGAAAATAGAAAAGAAGTAAAGGCGGAAAGGAGTGTAGCTGTGTACGATTTGATCATTTTTGGCGGACAGAGCAATATGCAGGGGCAGACGGAAGGAAATCCTAACGATATGCCCGTTGCAAACGCGAAGGAATATCTGCTTCTTTCGGATAGCTTTAAGGAGCTTAAAAACCCCGTCGGAGAGGATATTGGCGAGCTTCTGCTTGCATCGCACATGGGCGGTGGCTCATTAGTGCCCTATTTCGCGCAGGAATACGTTAAAGGTACGGGCAGGAGCGTCGTTGCAGTTCACGCGGCAAAGGGTGCAACCACTATAAAGCAATGGCTGAAGAACACCGCAGAAGGCGGAGAAAGGTACAAAAAAGCAGTTGAAAAGATGCTCGCGGCAAAGACTAAAATCTTGGCAGAGGGCGGAAAGATCGGCAATATCCTGTACGTTTGGCTGCAGGGTGAAAGCGATGCCCTGGCAAAAACGTCGGGTGAGGAATACAGAGAAATGCTTTTGAAGTTTAAAAACGATCTAAAGCAGGACGTCGGTATTGATAAATTCGGCATTATCGAGGTTGGATATTTTTCTTACGTGTGCGAGATGGATAACGCGCTGGACGAGGCAATTCAATCCGCGCAGGTCAGCCTTTGCAATAGCGATAGCGATTTTGTTTATCTTACGGGCAAGGCTAAGGAGTTGTCCTTAAAGCAGGACTGGTTAAATCCCGAAGCGCCCGGCCATTTCAGCAACAAAGCAATGAGGGAGATAGGCGAAAGCGCAGGCATGGCTGCATCTAAAATCAAATTCTAAAAAGCCTCGATTTTGTGAGATTTAGTGGGTTAAAACAAAAAAAGCACGGCGGGAAGCATAGTTGCCTACCGACAAAAAAACAAAAACCGCAGATTGATTTTCTGCGGTTTTTGTGATATAATAAGCAAGGTGAATTAACTAATGTTCTTTTGATTGAAAAGAAAAAACGTGACAAAAGGAGAATTGGGTATGTTAGAAAAATCATGCGGAACGATACCTTACACAATAAAAAACGGAACAGTTTGCTACTTGCTCGTAAAAGCAAAGGATGATGGATATTGCGGATTCCCCAAAGGTCATGTCGAAAAAAATGAAAGCGAAGAAGAAACCGCACTTCGAGAAACATTGGAGGAAACATCAATCCATACTCAAATCAACAGCGCGTTTCGTTATGAAATATCCTATCAAATGGGAAATGGAAATACAAAAACGGTCGTGTATTTCTTGGCAAAATTTCAAAATCAAACACCCAAACGAAACAAGTATTTTGAGGATTTTTCGTATTTGATTCTTCCGTTTGAAGAAGCGTATCAACAGCTTACATTTGAAAACACTAAACAAATTCTCAAGGAAGTAAATGATTTTTTAACGGGTGCCGCACCCCAAGGCTCCCTTGTGTAAAAGCGCTGTTTGTCAACAGCGCCTTTACACAAGGGAGCTTTTTGTTCATCTATGACTTGTCAATGGAAAATTGCTTTTATTGTAAGAAAAAAATAGAAAAGTTCATACCAAATTCATAAATAAATGTTATACTGATAGCGT
>JAFVXM010000100.1 GCA_017501205.1 Clostridia bacterium | reverse complement strand
GCGCGCGAGGTTGGCGCAACGGGCGGCACTATCATCACGGGCAGGGGCGCCGCTACGGATGATATCGTAAAGCAGCTCGGCATCGCCGTAAAGCAGGAAAAGGAGCTTTTGCTCATCCTTTCCGCAAGCGAAAAGAGGGCGGCTATAATGTCTGCTATCAGCAAGGTTGCAGGCCTTAATAAGCCCGGCTGCGGCATAGGCTTTTCCATCCCCGTTGAGGACGTAACGGGCATTTCAAGCGCGGCAAAAAAGGAAGCGCAGGAATAAGGATAAAAACAATAAACCCCGTAAAACACGCGTTTTACGGGGTTTTTTATTATGCTTTTTTATCGCTATCCCAAAAATGAAACGTTTATGCTGCCCACCTCGCAGGTGATTTTAAGCTTTCTTTCGCCACCGCTTCTTTGCTCAATATTGCATCTGCCGAGGGAAATATCTGTATCCACGCTGTAATCGGTATACAGCCCTGCAAGCGTAGCCGTTATGCTGCCAAGCTCGCTTCTTGCCACTAGGCTTTCAACGTCTGCTTCTTCAATATTTATCTTGCCGTTTTCGGTGGTAAAGGTTGCTTCGTTTGCCGTCACGCCCTTTGCCGATATAGCTCCGTTTTCGGTGGTGGCGGTAACCTTTTCGGCAGCTAAGGGCTGAATATCAATTTTGCCGTTTTCCGTGGCAAAATAGAAAACGGTCGTATGTAAGAAGGTGGGCTGCTCGTCTGCCTTGATCCAGCCGTTTTCGGTGGTGAGGGTAATAGAATGATACCGTCTGTTGGTCGGGAGAATAACGGTAACGGTGGGGGTTGTGAATCTTGCGCCCACAATAAAGCTGCCCGTTTCCTCTTCCGTTATTTTAAATAAGGTTTTATCTTGAGTTTTCTTCGGGGTGTAAGCGCTTTCTCCCCTAAAGTCCTTAATCTGCCTGTAAACTACCGTTACCACGTCCACGGTGTCTGAATACTCAAGCTCGATGTTTGCGTTGTGCAGGGAAACGTCTACCGTGGCTGCGTCGTAAGAGGAAGACTCTTCGAGAACTATATCCTCGGTGTAGGTGTTGAAGATACTGTTCATATCACCCTTCGACGTTGCAATCGCGGTGACGAGGATAGCCGAACCTACGATCGTTGAGGCAATTCCTATTATTAAAAATATGCGGACAATCCTTTTCATTGTTTATCCTCCTTTGCAAACGGAGCCTTTGAGGAGAGCTTGAGCAAAACGTTTATCATGATCTTGCAAAGCCCGAAAAGAGCCGCTATTGCGAGCGAGGATAAGCCTACGCTCAAAAGCGCGGTGCTTATAACGGTGAGCGCCGCAGGCACGCTCGAACAGTTTATAAGGCCTAAGGCTGAAGTCAAAACGAAGGTAGCGCAGTTTGCCCAAATTGACTGCATCAGGGCAGAAAGGGATGAAAGCCCTGCCGCAGCAAACGAGAAGCCCACGATCCTGCCGGCGTTTTTGCCGTTTTTCTTTTTTGGCGGATTAGTGGCCTTTTTCTCACGTTTTTCAACAACTGCAGGCGGATTTTCGGTGTTTTTCTTCTGTGCGAAATCTGCAATTATCTTGTCGGCACAGTCTTTTGGAAAGCCAAATTCCATAAGTATCTTGTTGCTCTCATAGCCCGCGTCGGTTTTGTCGCAATAAATTTCCCTGTAATATTCGATAGCCGTCCTTCTCTCGGCATAAGGGAGCTTATCCAAATATCTCTCAAGCTCCGCTTCCCAGTCCTTAAAGGTCATGCTTGCCTCCTCTCGTTATAAACGAACTTATTTTGTTAAACTGCTCAATGGTGTCGTTAAATTCTTCAAGCTTCTTCTGCCCTGTCGGCGTTATCTTAAAATATCTTCTAAGCCTTCCGTTAAACTCAACGGTGCTGGTCGTCACCGCCCCGCATACCTCAAGCCTTCTGAGGATAGGGTATAGGGTGGATTCGGATATCTCAATATACGGCGCGAGGTCGGATATTATCTTGTATCCGTACGACTCCTCGTCCCGTATCGCCGATAGAACGCAGATTTCTAAAAGACCTTTCTTTAGCTGTGCGTCCATAACAATACTCCTTTTTGTATAATATTATACATTGCATAGTATTGTCTGTCAAGCGATTTTTGCAATTTGAAAAAAGTTAAAAAAATAAAGTCTTTTTATGCGCGCGCACGGGCTTTCTTTCTTTGCTTTTTTTATTTGTTTGTGATATAATCGAAAAAAAGCGGAGATTGTCTTCGTGTGGCAGACAGTTTTTGCAGTTTTCGGAGAGAAATGCGATGAAGGCACTTGTGAAAAAATACGCTCAAAGGGGCTTGTGGCTTGAGGACGTAGCCGAACCCACCGCGGGCGATAACGACGTTAAGATTAAAATACGCAAAACCGCTATATGCGGCACCGATCTGCATATTTACAACTGGAACGAGTGGGCGCAAAAAACCATTGAAACGCCAAGGATTATCGGCCACGAATACGTGGGCGAGATAGTTGAAACGGGCAAGAACGTTACCGGCTGGAGGGTTGGCGATCTCGTTTCGGGCGAGGGGCACATCGTTTGCGGCAGATGCAGAAATTGCCTTGCAGGAAGGGGCCACCTCTGCAAGGAAACGGTTGGCGTTGGCGTAAACCGTGACGGCGCGTTTGCCGAATACCTTGTTATTCCGAAGCAGAACGTTCGCCGCTGTGAGGAGGGCATAGACGAGGACCTTTATGCCATCTTCGATCCGTTCGGCAACGCAGTTCACACCGCGCTGTCCTATAATATGGTGGGGGAGGACGTTCTCGTCGTAGGCGCAGGTCCCATCGGCATAATGGGTGCGGTGGTAAGCAAGTTTGTCGGTGCAAGGCACGTTGTAATATCCGATCTCAACGAGGATAGGCTTGCCCTTGCAAGAAAGCTTGGCATTAAATATACGGTCAATCCCGCAACTCAAAGCCTTGAGGAGGTTATGAAGGAGCTTTCTATAAGAGAGGGCTTTGACGTGGGCCTCGAAATGTCCGGCAGCGAGGCAGGGCTTAACACCATGATAGATCACATGATCCACGGCGGAAGGATAGCACTCCTCGGCCTTTTGAAAAAGGACTGTAAGGTCAACTGGGAAAAGATCATTTTCAACGCCCTCAACATCCGCGGAATTTACGGCAGAGAGATGCACGAAACGTGGTATAAAATGTCTGCAATGCTTCAGGGCGGGCTGGATATTTCCGGCATCATAACGCACAGGGTAAGCGTTGAGGATTTTGAAAAGGGCTTTGAGGTAATGAACAGCGGCAAGTCCGGCAAGGTTATTATTGACTGGACAAATCTTTAATTTTTTTGAGAGGTAAAGCATGAAAAGCGCATTGAGCTATTTTAAGGAAATATGCGATTCCATTGAGAAAAACGGGCTTTCTAAGAACGAAAAGGTCATAAACGGCCCGCAGGGCGCAAGGGTTAAGCTTGAGGATGGGAGAGAGGTTGTCAACATGTGTGCGAACAACTACCTCGGCCTTGGCAATCATCCCGAGATAGTTGCGGCTGCAAAGGAAAGCTACGATAGCTGTGGGTACGGCATGTCGTCGGTAAGGTTCATCTGCGGCACGCAAAGCGTTCACAAAAGGCTTGAGAATAAGCTCAGCGAGTTTCTCGGCACGGACGATACCATTTTGTATTCATCCTGCTTCGATGCTAACGGCGGTCTGTTTGAAACTCTTTTGACCGATGCCGACGCCGTTATCAGCGACGAGCTCAATCACGCCAGCATCATAGACGGCATCAGGCTGTGCAAGGCTAAAAAGTTCAGATATAAAAATAACGATATGGCAGATCTTCGCGAAAAGCTTGAGCAGGCGAAGGACTGCAGAATTAAGCTCATCGCCACCGACGGCGTATTCTCTATGGATGGCATCGTTGCAAACCTTTCTGCAATATGCGATCTCGCCGATGAGTACGACGCCCTCGTTATGGTGGATGATAGCCACTCCCTCGGCTTTATGGGCAACACCGGCAGGGGCACGGCAGAGTATTGCGGTGTTTCGGGCAGGGTAGATATCACCACCGGCACCTTTGGCAAGGCACTTGGCGGCGCGTCGGGCGGATTTACCTCGGGCAGACAAGAGATAATAGATCTTCTCCGCCAGCGCTCAAGGCCGTATTTGTTCTCAAACACCCTTGCACCTGCGGTTGCGTATGCGTCGGTAAAGGTTTTAGAGCTTATCGAAAAGGACCTTTCAATCAGAGAAAAGCTGTTTGAAAACACCCGCCTCTTTGCAGAGAAGATCAAGGAGATCGGGCTGGATGTTATCGACGGCGGAACGCCCATCATCCCCGTTATGCTTTACGATGAGCACAAGGCGGTTGAGATGGCAAGGCGCATGATGGAAAAGGGCGTTTACGTTGTGGCGTTTTCATATCCCGTTGTGCCTATGGGCAAGGCGAGGATCAGAACCCAGCTTTCCGCAGCGCTCAGCCGTGAGGACGTCTTGTATATAGTTGATTGCTTCAGGCAGGTCAAAGAGGAAATGGGCATGTAAAACAACAATAAACCCCGTAAAACACGCGTTTTACGGGGTTTTTGAGTTGCTTGTGAAGGCGCGGGAGAAGTGCGTCAGCACGTCAAAACTCTTAAAAGACAAAAAAAATGATAAAATACCCAAAAATACTTTGACATTGCAAAAAAAATGTGTTATTATAGATAGGCTAATTGAGGCATGCGGCGCCGAAGTAGCATGGGTTGGAGCAATACCCAAGAGGCCGAAGGGGCTCCCCTGCTAAGGGAGTAGTACGAGTGAATCGTAGCGAGGGTTCAAATCCCTCTTGCTCCGCCAGAAAAAAGCACACATTTGTCTACCAAGACAATG
>JAFVXM010000099.1 GCA_017501205.1 Clostridia bacterium | reverse complement strand
TGATAGTCGCTATCGCATGAAAGGTTGCAAATTGCCTTTCCCCCATTCCACTCTAAATTCGACAAGAATTCAACGTGCGTGTCGTTTCCAGAAGCGTTCTGTGGCCAAATCCAACTACTATATTTAAATACTTCCATCATAAACTTCTTTATATTTTAGTGTAATTATATTTTACATCATATTCCTTTACTTTTCAAGTATTTTTAAAAAATTTTCAATATATTTTTTATACAAACTGTTTCTATTTTTGCACAGACTTAGCCTTTTTATTGTTTTCACCAAAACGCAAAACCCCAATTAACCTCGCACCAAAAAATTAAAAACCCAAGCACAAATAAGAAAGACAATGCTTTTACGCATTGTCTTGTTCTCTTTTTTGGGCAAAGCCTGCAACGCCGTTTATAAATATATAGCGTGTGTTCAAACTTTGCCGATTGTGGTGGAGCAGGGCGGAGTCGTAAGGACGAGCACTGCGAGGACGGTGTAGCGATTGCTACCGTTCGCGGTCAATCGCGTTACGTTATTTCGTCGTTACGCGCTGCGGAGCATACGAGGCGTTTGCCTTTTTGAGAAAGCAAAAAAGAGGGTGTAAAATACCCTCTTTTTGCTTTTGATTTGCGGGCAAAACGCCGCTGTGGTGGAGCAGGGCGGAGTCGAACCGCCGTCTTACCTGCTTCAGACCTGACTTCTACATACTTATTCCGTCTTTAATCCCTTGCGCCAAGCTTCAACGGACAAACCCTTGACGCCGTGTGCCGCTCAATACACCACGCCTGCCACGACATGAACAGAACGAGGCGTTCCCCACCTAAAAATGATGCCCCTACGAGAACCGATGGGTAATCCCCGCGGAACAGCTGCGCTTAATTAAGCAGCGAATGCAAAGTTATTATTGTCTGCATTTAAATTTAAAATCCCGTTTTTACGAAGCCGGGGCTTCGGTATGCTTACAAGGCCCTCCACAAGCAATCGAATCCGGAACTGCCCCGTGTTCCGATCGCCCTAAAGGCTACTAAATTGTGTAGTTTTTGTGCGAAAAAGGGGGTTATTTGCGAAGTGCCGATCTGATATCCCTCTCGGCGCTGCGCTTTATATCCCTCTCCTTCAGCGTTTCCTTTTTATCAAACGTGTGCTTGCCGCGGCATACGCCAAGCTCCATTTTGATAAGCGCATCCTTATAGTACAGCCTGACCGGCACGAGCGCATAGCCCTTTTGCTCTGCCATGCTCTTTATCTTTAAGATCTCGCGTTTATTCAGAAGAAGCTTTCTATCGCGCTTTGCATCGCGGGTGTTGAACGCGCCGCTCTTATCGTAAACGGCAACGTGCATATTTTTAACAAAAACCTCCATATCGCGGATATAGCAAAAGCTGTCCTTAAGATTAACGCTACCCGCTCTTATGGACTTAACCTCGCTACCCTCAAGGCAAAGCCCTGCCTCGTAGCTATCCTCTATAAAATATTCGTGGCGTACCTGCCTGTTTTCCGCAATGGTCTTCATACTGATATTATATACCATAAGCCCCCTAAAACGCAAGTTTTCAAGGCTTGTTTATAAAAATAAATTCAACTTTTCTGTTTGCAAAATCAACGCCCGCAACCATTATCCTCACCATTTCGCCAAGCTTGAAGGAAAGCTTTTTAGATGCGAGGGTAAACGTGCTTTTATCAAAATCATAGCTTCCGGGCGGCAAGGTATCGAGCTTTATAAGCCCCTCAACGGTGTTCGGCAGCTCCACAAAAACGCCAAAGGACGTAACTCCGCTAACAACACCCTCGAACTCCTCGCCGATGTGCTTTTTCATATACTTTGCCTTAAACAGGTCGTCAACGTCGCGCTCTGCCTCGTCGGCACGCCTTTCGCACTCGGACGTGATCTTTGCAATATCGTATATGGCAGGCTCGTATTTATCCACCCACTCGCCCACCTGTCCGTTAAGCATATGCTTAATGGCGCGATGCACGACGAGATCGGGATATCTGCGTATGGGCGACGTGAAGTGACAGTAGCTATCACTTGCAAGACCGAAGTGGCCGAGGTTTTCAGGGAAGTATTTAGCCTTGCTCATGGATCGGAGCATGACCTTATTGACAAGCGAAAACAATGGCGTTCCCTCTAACCTTGTTAGCAGCGCAGAAAAATCGCGAGGGTGCACGCCGTTTGCTCCCCACCTTGCGTTTATGCCGAGATTTTTTAGATAAGCAGTGAAATCGGCAAGCTTGTCCTCAGACGGGCGCTCATGCACCCTATATAAAAACGGAATCTCTGTGTATCTCACGAATTCAGCCACCGTTTCGTTTGCAAGAATCATAAATTCTTCAATAATTCTGTGCGATAACGTGCGAAAAAGGGGGGTAATTGAAATTTCACCGCGAGCATCAACAACTATGGATGCTTCCTTCACGTCAAGATCCACGCTGCCTCTTTTATCCCTTTTTGCAATTAAAATTTTGGCAAGCGTACACATATTAGTTATAAGCGGCAGTACGTCTGCGTACTTTTCACAGAGCTCGCTGTCACCCTCAACAATGGCATCCACAGCGTCGTAGGTAAGCCTTCTGTCAGAGCGTATCACGCCTTCGGTTATGCGCCTATCTACCACGTTGCCACCCTCATCCACCTCCATAATACAGGAAAGTGTCAGCCTATCCTCACCTTCGTTAAGCGAGCAAATGCCGTTGCAAAGCTCCCTTGGGAGCATGGGGATAACGGTATCCGGGAAGTAAACGCTTGTGCTTCGGCGGAGCGCCTCCTTATCGACAACGCAGCCCTCCGGTACGTAATAAGATACGTCTGCAATGTGCACTCCAAGCAAAAAGTGCCCGTTATCTAACATTTTCAACGATATAGCGTCGTCGAGATCGCGCGCATCGGCACCGTCAACGGTAACGGTGAGTTCATCTCTGAAGTCCTCTCTGCCCTCACAGTCAACGGTTTTTCCGTACCTTCGGCTACGGACGTACTCCATAACCTTTTCAGGAAAGACATCGGGGATGCCCTTTGCCGCCACGATGGATCGCTCCTCCGCACCCATATCAAATTTCTTGCCGAGAATCTCCGTTATCTCCCCCTCCGGATTTTTGTCAAACGGAAATTTAACGAGATTTACAACAACCTTATCCCCCGTCACCGCGCCGTGTGCCGCCTTAAACGGGACGAAAATATCAACTGAATACCCGCGCTCATCCGGCACTACGAAACCAAACGTCATCTCTGCCTGATAGGTTCCAACCACTCGGGTTTTTCTTTTTATTATGCGCACCACCTCTGCTTCGTCAGAGCTGCCTCTCGTGCCGACAACGGGTTTCACATAAACCTCATCTCCGTGCAGCGCGCCGTTAGTTGCGTGCGGTGGAATAAAAAAGTCGCTAAAACGCGCGTTTTCGGGCACTAAAAAGGCGTAACCCTTTTCGTGGCCACGAATAGTTCCCTTAACAAGGCGAGCTTCTTCAAACAAAACGTACCGCCCGCCGTCATCAAATATAACGCAATCCTTTTCCAGCTTTAAAAGCACATCGCGCACGGCATCCTTCTCAAAGCCCTTTACCGCGCCAAGCAACGTAAATATCTGCTTTACCGTTTTGCCGTTTAGCGTGCCGTCATCGAACAGCGTTTTTAATTTTTCATAAAATCCCATAATAATAAAAAATAGGGTTTCTTTCGCAAGAAACCCCGTGTAAAAGCTTGATATTAGAAGAACAAGCCAAGTGCAAGATAAAGCACACAGAGAACACCGATAATGATAAGACAGATAACGGTGAGCCTCTTAAGCTTGCTATCCAAGGTTTTGGATTTATTCTTTCCGTAGAAGGTTTCGCTCGATCCGGTGATAGCGCTGATACCGTCAGAGTTGGTCTTCTGCATCAAAACAACGATGATTACGAAAAGCGAGCAAAGAACGATAAGTGCAACGCAAATAATGCTGAGCACCATATATACGGTATTGCCTATACCACTGAGTAATGCTACTAAATTAAACATCTTTTTCTCCAATTTATAAGTATTTTTATTCGAATGCTTATCAAGTATACCACAATAAGAAAAATTTTACAAGCATTTTTAGCCTGTTTTTTAATTTTCTCCGTTTTTTATACTTAATATCATCCTCTTTTTGCAAGAAATAATCAACCCCACTGCCAAAACGGTTGATCACTCAGCGCAAAATTACTTTACGATAAGGCATTTACCCGTCATTTCGGCAGGAATCTCCTCGCCCATAACGGTCAAAAGCGTGGGTGCTATATCTGCAAGAATACCGTTTTCAAGCTTAACGTTTTTAAACTCCGGCTGTTCACTGACGAGAATAAACGGAACGGGATTGGTGGTATGCGCGGTAAAGGGAGAGCCGTCCTCTGCAACCATCCTGTCTGCATTGCCGTGGTCTGCAGTTATAAGGCAGGTGCCGCCCTTTGCTACAACGGCGTCTACGATCCTCTTCATACAGGCATCAACGGTGCTTACAGCCTTAACCGCCGCATCCATAACGCCGGTGTGACCAACCATATCGCAGTTTGCGTAGTTTAAAATGATAACGTCAAATTTATCGGATGCGATCTCCTCCAAAACCTTTTCGGTAACCTCAACTGCACTCATTTCAGGCTGGAGATCATAAGTTGCAACCTTGGGTGAAGGAATAAGATCCCTCTGCTCGTTTGCGTTGGGGGCCTCTACTCCTCCGTTAAAGAAGAAGGTTACGTGCGCGTACTTTTCCGTTTCTGCAATGCGGAGCTGAGTGTAGTTCTTCTTTGCGAGATATTCGCCGAGCGTATTGTTGAGGCTCTGTGGCTTGAACGCTATTTTTACGTTAGTAAACGTTGCGTCATATCTGGTAAAGCAAACGTACGCAGGGTTCAAAAAGCCTGTTTTTCTCACAAAACCGCTAAATTCAGGCTCACTGAAAGCGCGGGTTATCTCCCTTGCTCTATCAGGGCGGAAGTTGAAGAACACGATGGAATCGCCCTCTTCGATAAGGCCTATCGCCTTGCCGTTTTCACATACGTTGGTGGGGAGAACAAACTCGTCCGTAACACC
This sequence comes from Clostridia bacterium, assembly GCA_017501205.1. GTDB lineage: Bacteria > Bacillota > Clostridia > Christensenellales > Borkfalkiaceae > RGIG3732. The sequence goes on along the minus strand of JAFVXM010000099.1, from coordinate 9,294 downwards.
CTCTGCATAGCTGGACTTAACAGCCTCAACCGCGCAGCTTGCCTGAACTCCGTTACCCACGGTGAGCATATCGTAAGCCTTTTCAACACGCTCCCAACGGTTATCTCTATCCATTGCGTAATATCTGCCGCAAACAGAAGCAATCCTTCCGCAGCCGATCTCCTGCATTTTTTGAGCAAGCTCCTTAACGAAATCAGCACCCGAGGTGGGCGAGACATCGCGTCCATCAAGGAAACAGTGAACGTAAACGTTCTCAAGTCCCTTTCTCTTGCAAAGCTCTAAAAGCGCATAAAGATGGGTGTTGTGGCTGTGCACGCCGCCATCGGAAAGAAGACCGTAAGCGTGAAGCTTTTTGCCGTTCTTCAAAGCGCTGTCAACTGCGTAATTAAGCTCGGGATTAGAATAAAAATCGCCGTCCTCTATTTCCTTGGTAATGCGGGTGAGTTCCTGATAAACTATTCTACCCGCGCCGATATTCAAGTGACCGACCTCGCTGTTGCCCATCTGACCGTCGGGAAGACCGACGTCCCTTCCGCTCGCACCGAGCCGGGAGGAAGGATAATTTTTTATATAAGAATTAACGTTAGGGCTGCCGGATATAATTACGGCGTTGCCGTCCTTGCTTTCGTTAATGCCGTAGCCGTCCATAATAAACAGGCAAACCGGCCTTGTTTTCATACTCATATCTATACTCCAAAAATTCCTTAAAAACGCACGAAACTGTTAATTTCGTGCGTTTTATGGGGTTTTTACATTTTTACTACGATGGAAAAATCAACAGCCTTGAGTGATGCGCCGCCGATAAGACCGCCGTCTATCTCAGGCATGCTCATAAGCTCGTGAGCGTTCTTTGCGTTCATACTTCCGCCGTACTGGATCCTAACCTTCTCTGCACACTTGGGGCAGAAGGTTTCAGCAACAACCTTTCTGATAAAGGCGATGGTTTCGTTTGCCTGCTCGGATGTAGCGGTCTTGCCCGTGCCGATTGCCCAAATGGGTTCGTAAGCGATTACTACCTTCTTGATATCCTCAACGTCCTTAAGGCCGTTTACGATCTGAGTTTTCAAAACCTCTTCAGTTTTGCCCGTCTCGCGCTCTTCGAGAGATTCGCCAACACAAACGATGGGGGTAAGTCCCTTCTCGAGTGCGGTGAGGGTTCTCTTGTTTACGGTTTCATCCGTTTCGCCGAAGTACTGCCTTCTCTCGCTGTGGCCGATGATAACGTACTCAACGCCTGCCTCTAAAAGCACATCAGCGGAGATCTCACCGGTGTATGCCCCGCTTGCAGCAAAATGAACGTTCTGCGCGCCAAGATGGATGTTGGAGCCCTTAACAGCTTCTGCTACTGCGTAAATATCGGTAAAGGGAACGCAAACTACAACGTCGCACTCTGCATCCTTTACAAGGGGCTTAAGCTCCTCGATAAGAGCTATAGCTTCAGCCTTGGTTTTATTCATTTTCCAGTTACCTGCAATAATAGGTTTTCTCATATCTATCTCCTAATAATGTATAAATCTTTTGTTTTTGCGTGTTTTATGGGGCTTATCTCTCGTTGAGGCAAGCGATACCGGGGAGAACCTTACCCTCGAACAGCTCAAGCGATGCGCCGCCGCCGGTGGAAATATGGCTCATCTTATCAGCAAAGCCAAGCTGGGTAACTGCTGCAGCACTGTCACCGCCGCCGATGATAGTGGTTGCGCCCTCAGCCTCTGCAAGTGCCTTTGCAACGGCGATGGTGCCCTTTGCGAGAACGGGGTTCTCAAACACGCCCATAGGTCCGTTCCAGATAACGGTCTTTGCAGCCTTAACGGTGTTGCCGAAGAGCTCTGCAGTCTTAGGACCGATATCAAGGCCCATCATATCAGCGGGAATGCTGCTAGAATCAACAACGCTTACCTCTATCTCTGCATCGATGGGGTTGGGGAAAGCCTTTGCAACAGTAGTATCGATAGGCAGAAGGATTGTTTTGCCGAGGCTTTCAGCCTTTGCAAGCATTTCCTTGCAGTAAGCAATCTTCTCGTCGTCAACGAGCGAGGTACCAACCTCGTAGCCCTTTGCCTTAAGGAAGGTGTAAGCCATGCCGCCGCCGATAATAAGAGTATCGCACTTCTCGAGAAGGTTCTTTATAACGTTAAGCTTATCCGCAACCTTTGCGCCGCCGAGAATAGCAACGAAGGGGTTAACGGGATTTTCAAGAGCATCTGCCATAACGGAAAGCTCTTTTTCGATAAGGAAGCCGCAAACAGCAGTCTTTACAAAGCCGTACTCAACGATAGCAGCGGTGGTAGCGTGCGAGCGGTGAGCGGTACCGAAAGCGTCGTTTACATAAATATCGCAGTAGGAAGCGAGCTTCTTGCAGAGCTCCTCGCTCCTACCCTCTTCACCCTTTTCAAAACGGGTGTTCTCAAGAAGAGCAACCTCACCGTCCTTAAGGGAAGCAACAGCCTCGTCTGCACTTGCGCCTACAACGTCGGTTGCAAACTTAACGGGCTGGCCGAGCTTTTCAGCAAGCTTTTCTGCAACGGGCTTAAGAGTGAACTTCTTAGCGTCGCCAAGTGCTTTTTTAAGATATTCTTCCTTTGCTGCAGCCTGCTCTGCTTCGGGGAGAGCTTCAACTGCCTTCTTTTCCTTTTTATTGAGGCCAAAGCCGGGGGTAAGGATATTATGGGGCTTACCCATATGAGAGCAAAGAACGACCTTTGCGCCCTGATCGATAAGATATTTAATGGTGGGAAGAGCTCCGTTAATACGGGTTTCATCCGTTATAACGCCGTCTTTCATGGGTACGTTAAAATCTACCCTTACAAGACATCTTTTGCCCTTAACGTCTACGTCTCTGATTGTGAGTTTATTCATATCAAATCTCCTTAAGTTTGTTTTCCACAAAATAGAATACACATTTTTTTTGCGATTGTCAAATATTTATTCGCCACTTTATATTTTTTGTATTATATAACTATTATATACGTGTTATATAACTATTATATACGCGCGTATATGCGCGCCCACACACGCGAGACGGCATAAAAAAGCACCGACCAAAATAGCCGGTGCCAAGATTTACGTGCTTTGAGTTTTGCGCCTGTTGCTCAACGGTTAATAACCGATATTCTTATATCTCCGGTATCGGTGGTAATCTCACACCTGCCGCCCGTGATCGACTTCGGAACATCCACCTTACCTGTATCCGTATTAGCTATAAACACCTTGCTTGAAAGCAGGCTGCCCTCTACGTCGCCCGTACTTGTTTGTACGAAGATCTCGGCGGCATCCGAGCCTTCAAACGTCACGTCGCCCGTGCTCCTTCTTACGTTAAAACTTGCTTCGGCAATAACGTTCTTCAGGGTGATATCCCCCGTATTTCCGCTTGATACAAGGCTTTTGCATGCAACGTCGACAAGATTTGTTTTACCCGTGGATACGCCAACCTTAATCTCGCCTCCACAAGTCACGTCACGAACAGACACGTTACCGGTCGTAACAGTAATATCAAGTGCGCCCACGGAGGTATCCTCCACCTTGACCTTGCCCGTGCTTGCCTTTATCTTAACCGTTTCTGCCGTGGTTGCACAAAAGGCTACGTCGCCCGTGCTCAATGAAATATCGGCGTTTAAAAAGGTGAACGCCTTTGGAATCCCAATATCTCCGGTGCTTGCCTTTATTAAAAGCGCCTCGTATTCTGTTTTTTGAAGATAAACGGTAATCTTTGGCGTACTAAAATTAAATCCTATATGCCCTAAAATGTCCTTTTCCGCCCTTTCAACGGTGAGCGTGCCGTCCTTCACGGAAACGGAATGCTTTCGATCTTCTTCCTCGTAGCACTCCACCCTGCACGTTCCGTCATCAGATAGCACAAACGCCACGTCTGAGGTATCCGTTCTTATTGATATGCCGTTAAAACCCTCGGATATATCGTATTTATTCGTTTCGTACTTAACCGTTGAGAGCTTGCTAAAATCCCATCCGATCATCGTCATCGTTACAACAAAGAGTCCCCCGCCAACCAAAACAAGAGCGGCTGCCACAATAAGCCATATTTTTGTTCCCATTTTCATTAAGCTTCCTCCTTCTTAATAAAGCATCTTTTCACACATATTGCTATTTCCCTCGTGAGCATAAAGCACCCCTTGGTTGCCGCCTTACAGCCGTAAAATGCAAATACGGTAAGACCAAAGCAAACGATGCTCGCTGCAAGCATAACAAGCGCGGTATCACCGTTGCCGCATATTGCCTGAACAATACTCATCAGCACCCCACCTACGGCACAGGCGCCAAGCGAAACGAATACAGCCCAAAGGCAGATGATAACAGCCCACAGCACGGCGTAAAGCGAAAGAACTACTGCAAATGCGGCCAGCCCAAGTGAAAGCCATATGGGCGAGCCAAGCACCAAAAGTAGCGTTTTTCCCACACCTAATCGCTTTTTTGGCTTTATCCTTTTCTTTGCAATCTTCACAAAGGGCGTTTCCGCTACCGCCTGCTTAACTATCTCGTCAACGGGGCCTGCGGCAGCAACTGCTTGCTCCTCAGAAAAACCCTCTTCCATTTGATCGTCGATCATTTCGCTGTAAAACGACAGGCGCTCCTCTATATCATCCTGCGGCAGTCCGGACAACCCCTTACGCAGCTGCACAAGAAATTCTCTCTTATTCATTTCCATCATCCTCCTTAACCACAAATTGATAAATAGACATAACCTCGCGCCACTCGTTCTTAAAATCCTCAATGCGGCCAAGCCCTGCGTTTGTGATATGATAATACTTTCTAAGCCTTCCTCCGTGCTCTGCAATGCGGACTGTAAGCATCCCGGAAAGCTCCAACCTCTTTAATATCGTGTATAGCGTTGATTCCGACATTTCAAGATACGGCTTCATATCCTTTATTATTTTATAGCCGTATGAATCGCCGTTCTTGATTGCAGCAAGCACGCATACGTCGAGTAATCCTCTTTTTAACTGAACATCCATCATATACTCCTTGTTACGGAATACATCATATCACGAAGTATTGCCATTGTCAAGTCTTTTTTTATAATTTACACAAAAAAAACGGCAGGGGAATTTTTATTCCTGCCGTTATTTGTTTGTTAAATATTTGCGTTAAGCACCAAAAACCTTCGTTTTACGGGGTTTTTATTAAGTTATTATTCCCACTCAATTGTTCCGCAGGGCTTCGGGGTAAGATCGAGAAGCACGCGGTTGATGCCGGGAACCTCGTTTGTGATGCGCTGGGTGATGTGGTGTAAAAGCGCGTAAGGTATCTCCTCAACGGTAGCGGTCATCGCGTCGGTAGTGTTTACGGCACGGATAATTGCAGGCCACTCAAAGCTGCGCTTGCCGTTCTTAACGCCGGTGGTTTTAAAATCGGGAACAATGGTAAAGTACTGCCATACCTTGCCCTCAAGTCCGTTTTTAGCAAACTCCTCACGGAGAATAGCATCCGATTCGCGCAGTGCCTCAAGCCTATCCCTCGTGATAGCGCCAAGGCAACGAACGCCAAGACCGGGACCGGGGAAGGGCTGACGGTAAACCATATTATCGGGAAGGCCAAGTGCCTTACCTACAACGCGAACCTCATCCTTATAAAGAAGGCGAACGGGCTCAACCAGCTCAAACTTCATTTCCTCGGGCAAGCCGCCAACGTTGTGGTGCGCCTTTACTCCGTCAGATTCGATTATATCGGGATAAATAGTGCCCTGTGCAAGGAAGGAAATACCCTCGCTCATAAGCTTAAGCGCCTCTTCATCAAACACCTTGATAAACTCGTTGCCGATTATTTTACGCTTTGTTTCGGGATCGGTTACGCCCTCAAGAAGACCGAGGAAGCGATCGGTTGCATCAACGTAAGTGAGGTTTGCATCGAGGCCGTTACGGAAGACTTCAATAACCTGCTCGCTTTCGCCCTTTCTCATAAGACCGTGGTTTACGTGAACACAATAAAGATTTTTGCCTATCGCTTTAATAAGCAAGGCGGCTACCACAGAGGAGTCCACCCCACCGCTGAGAGCAAGTAAAACCTTTTTATCTCCAACCTGCGCTCTTATTTCAGCAACCTGCTCTTCGATAAAGGCCTGTGCGAGTTCGGGAGTGGTTATGCGCTCCATTGTTTCCGGACGAACGTTATTCTGCATAATGTATATCTCCTAAAAATTAAAATTAGTTTTTCTCTTAGTTTTCAGCCATGCCGATAAAGGTATCGAGAATATCTAGATCCGCAAATACCCTCTGCGCTGACTCCCCCTCTGCCGAAACCTCGGCAAGTCTTTCTCTGAGTGAAGAGGCTGCAGTCTTATCGCCCGACGATATCACGGCACGCATAAGATACTGCACGGAATTATATTCAGCGTATCCGTCAACCGATGCAAACGCCGTTTCAAGCGCGGTGTTCAGCTTGCCACCCGCGTACTGTGCGCACGCCACGTTGCCTGCAACGTATCCACGGTAATTACCCGAATAAAGTGCGTTTTGCGGGGCTTTTGCCTTATTTGCAAAATATTCGCTTGCAAGATAAGCCGCACCGTATTTCTCCAACAAGGCATGATCCTCTGCCGTTATAGCGCGCTCAACGAGAACACAAAGCGACTCCTCATCACCCTTCCTGTTATAAGCATCCTCTGCAAGACTTGCGGAAAAGCCGTACATACCCATACCGTAAACTGCATCCGAAGCAAAGGACGGCGCAACAACCAAGCAACCGGCGCAAAACAGCACCACGGCAATAACTGCCGCCGCAAACGATATTAATGCAGTTTTTATAACGTGATTGCGCATTTACGGTACTCTCCTGCAAGCTTTGCTTTGCCTTTTTTCTTTTTTTATAATACCACATTTTCCACCCGATTGCAATTATTTTTTTGCACATTGCTTCTTATTTTTATTTCTCAATAATAAAATATTTATATCTAAATAAAAACGAGGTGCCATTAACATGAAAAAAACCTTAACACTCTTTGTCGCCGTGGCTATGCTTGCGTTTATCACCGCTTGCAATAAGCCGCAGGACGTTGGCGTCAGTCAGCTGCGCACGGATATCTTAACAGCAACCAGCGGTGATTACACTGCTTCCGTTTACGTAGAAGAGCGTGAAATCCCCCTCGTGGCCGACGGTACAGCCTGCGCGAGAACGCCCGTTATTATCGTAAAAATAAGCTCTTTACATGAGATATCGGGCACTTATTCCATTTTTACAACCGTCGGTGAAAGGGATTATTCTGCCCAACCCACCCAGCGCACGGCAAACACCCTGCGCGCAGAAATAGTAGTTGACAGCCTGCCGGATAAGGAGCTTTCCTTAACCTTAAAGGGTTCGGATGAGGTAACGTTTAGCGTCCGATCCATCCTTCCCGAGGGCACGGCAAACTACCAAAAGGCACTTGCCACGGCAAAATCCGCACTCGGCACAAAAATTGAGTACGAGGACGGCAAGCCAAAAGGAGAATTTTTCGTTCGCGTGCTTGTAGAAAACGGCAACGCCTTTTGGTACGTGGGCTACGTTACCGATCAGGGCACACGCTCCCTTTTAATCTCTGCCGACGGAGGCTCGGTGATCGCCACGCACGACTCCGCCGCATAACACACAACACAGCCCATCATCAAAAAGGCGCGATTCCTATGAGAAATACGTGCCTTTTTTGTTCTTTACTCTAAAATTACAAAACTCAAATCAAGCCAACAGCTTTAATCAATAAGCGGGAAAAGTGCTGTTCGGTTTTAGGTTGAACCGTTATTTTTTCAATCTATTGCCGTCGCCGTAAGAAAAAAGCCACTCGCAAGCAAAATAATTTTATACAAAATGTATAACATTTTAATTGTGTTATTTTAAATTGTATGTTAAAATAACAGTATAAAATAAATATATGAGGTAACTTATATGTATGATGTAAAAAAAGCTTACGAGCTTGCTAAAGAATACTACGCACAGTACGGTATTGACGTTGACAAGGCGATTGAAATTGCTGACAGCACTCCTATTTCTATGCACTGCTGGCAGGGCGACGACGTTGGAGGAACCGAGCTTAATGAAGATAAATCCTTGACTGGCGGTATTCAGACCACCGGTAACTATCCCGGAAAGGCAAGAAACGGCGAAGAGCTTCGTGCTGACATTGACGTTGCAATGAAATATATCCCCGGTGCGCTCCGCATGAACGTACACGCAAACTATCAGGAAGCTGATACTTACGTTGACCGTGATCAGATCAAGCCTGAGCACTTCCAGAAATGGGTTGACTGGGCTGTTGAAAGAGGCATCGCACTCGATTTTAACCCCACTTATTTTGCTCACCCGTTGAGCACCGAGAAGGGCACCCTCTCCTGCGCGGACGAGGAAACCCGTAAATTTTGGGTTCGCCACGGTATCGCTTGCCGTAAGATCGGCCAGTACTTCGCAGAAAAGACCGGCAAGGCCTGCGTAATCAACCACTGGACTCCTGACGGTGACAAGGAAGTTCCCTTTGACACCCTCTCCCCCCGTATCCGCTTAAAGAAATCCTACGATGAGATCTTTGCCGCTACTACTGACTGCAAAGACGTTGTCGACGGTATTGAGAGCAAGGTATTCGGTATCGGCGCAGAGAGCTATACCGTTGGCTCACACGAGTTCTGCATGGGCTACGTTATGAACGCGCAGAAGGATCATATCATCATGACTCTCGATGCAGGTCACTATCACCCCACCCAGACCGTTTCCGCTATGCTTCCCGGCATTTACACCTTCTGCAACAACGTTCTTCTCCACGTTACCCGTGCCGTAAGATGGGACTCTGACCACGTTGTTGGCTTTGAGGACGAAACCAGGGCTATATTTGAAGAGCTCGTTCGCATGGGCAAGCTTCAGGACACCTATATTGCAACTGACTTCTTCGATGCTTCCATCAACCGCATCTGCGCTTGGGTAATCGGTCTCAGAAACACCAGAAAGGCTATCCTTGCAGCACTCCTTCAGCCCGTTGCAACCCAGCAGAAGCTTGAGGCAGACGGCGACGTTTCCGCTCGCCTCGCTTGGAAGGAAGAGTTCAAGGCAGCACCCTTTGCACTCGTTTGGGATTACTACTGCGCAACCAAGAACGCAGGTGTTGGTCTTGAGTGGCTTGACGAGGTTAAAAAATACGAGCAGGAAGTTTTGCTCAATAGATAAAAACTGCAAAGTAAAAGCACGGCTTATGGGTTGTACTCTAAAGGACAGTTTTCAAAAACACGGCATATCTCGAAAGAGGTATGCCTTATTTTTGCATTTGTGGACACAAATGCAGTGCTTGTCAGGAAAATTGACGAGGTATAGATGAACATAAAAAAG